>JBBJOD010000392.1:0-5230 GCA_037721715.1 Chitinophagaceae bacterium
TTGGAGCCAGTGCGGCGGGCCTGGCTTGCGCAGCATGTTTGAGTAAAGAAGGTATTCCTTATATTTTACTTGAACAGCATTCGCAGGTGGCACATTCCTGGCGGCATCATTATGATCGCCTGCACCTTAATACCATGAAGAAATACTCTTCATTACCTTATCTTCCATTTCCGGAACACTCACCGGTTTATGTACCAAAGAATGACGTGGTCTCTTACCTGGAGAATTATTTAATTAAATGCAAGACCCTGCCAGTTTTTAATCAAACGGTTACATCCATCACACCAAAAAAAAATGATTGGGTAGTTGAAACCACTACAGACCATTATACTGCTTCCAATATTATTGTTGCTACAGGTTATAACAGGAAGCCTTTCTTGCCGGAATGGCAAGGGATGAAAGCTTATAAAGGCGTAGTCATTCACAGTTCAGCTTATAAGAACGGTGGCAGTTTCAAGGGGCAAAAAGTGTTGGTTATTGGATTTGGCAATTCAGCCTGCGAGATCGGGTTATGTTTACACGAACACGGTGCATTCCCTTCATTATCTGTTCAAGGGCCTGTTAATATCGTCTCACGCGGAAATGGCACCAATAATATGGCAAATTTCCTTGAATCGTTCGCCTGGGTGTCAAGACTTGCACCCCGTTTAGTAGATTCCATAAATGCTCCCTCTATCAGGGCCCGTTATGGTGATCTCCAAAGATATGGCTTGCAAAAATTACCGTATGGACCAAATGTGCAGATAGTACATTATAACCGTGCGCCCCTGCTTGACATAGGTACGTATGAACTCATTAAAAAGGGTAATATTCCCGTGTATCCGGGGGTGAAAGAATTTGGACAGGAAACGGTGAACTTTATAGATGGGAGACAACAGTTTTTTGATGCAGTAGTGCTTGCCACCGGTTATCGTTCTGCACTTTCCGATTTTATTCCGGAAGACCTCGAATTGTTTGACAGGGATGGAAGGCCCTTTATCAGCGGATCTGAATCAACCCGAAGTGGTATTTATTTTTGTGGATTTAAAACATCACCAGTTGGGATGCTTCGTGAAATTGGCCTGGAAGCAAGGAAGATCGCACGTTCCCTAAAAAAAAAGTTAACGTAGATTAGTTATTAGCAGCGTAGGCCTATGCCTGTCAATTATTAAAACTTGTCAGGAAGTAATCCTCCTGGTTCAACACAAATTTGTTTGAAACGTAAGTGAGTAAATTCTTATTTATTCTTTCATGTGCTTCATTTGTGACGCGTTTTGCAATCCCGGGTTTAAGCACAATAAATTTCCATCGCTTAATTTGGAGAATAGCTTCATAACATGCGTGATTATTATAGATCTCGTTTAGTACAAGCTGTTCTGCAATTGATTGCTGATGATTTGAAATGGGGTTCATAGTATTCCAATACATTTAGTAAATGAGTGCCAGTCCGATACTAACGGCATTCATGATTCTTAAATTGCATGAAAATGCTTAAAGGATTTAAAAGTTGCAATTTTAACAATTGGGTGGGTCGCTCATTCCTGTTTGGAAAAACAATACAACTGTTGAGAGATATAATTTACAAAAAGAAATCACAGCTACCTGTTTAACGAATCGAATCGAATTCGATAAAGTACCAGTAAAAAATAGATGCAAAAATTAATTTTAGGTACGTTTTTCTTCATCTTCTTTGGTTCTATCGTATTTTTCTGTAGTGGAGCCGGAAAATAATTTTTCAATAAAATGCATTGAATTAGACATGGGACCTTCCATCTTATTAGTACGGTCATCAAGTGTATTATCGTTTACTATTTCGCTCATCTGGAGTTCCGCCGGCAGGTACACGAGAATATTGGCGCGTTGTTGTGCTACATATGCTTTTACATCAGAAAATTTCGCACTATCAGGTGTGGATTCCCTGATCAGCCTTACAGCTTCATTTGCGATCTGTTCCATTTTCTGACCAGCTTCCTCCTTCGTTGTGCCGGAATAAGCAGTTACTTTAGAAATGGCATCGTCTTTCTTGTCACCAAAAAAAGTATCTAGCCAGTTTGTAGAACTATTTCCTCGGATTATCTCTTCAGAACCAAATTCCGTATTTCCATATGTGTATAATCCCATAAGCACCGCAGGAATCGCTGCCTGGCCTATGTCTTTTTTCTCCTGAGAAGAACCACTTTCTTTCACTGCCTGGGTGTTGGGATCAATTTTATGTAATTCGGCAAAGCCTAAATTTTTTTGGATGCTCTCAACCAGATTATTTGTCATAATACATGTTTTTTACGAAGATGATATAACCATATTAACAGCCATGATTATTAACCAGATAACAATCATGCGTCTATAAATTCTGGGCGACAAAGTACAAAATAATCCTAATATGCACCGGCTAAATTGCTGTTTCAATAACAGGTCCCTACCCTTCCAGGTACTTGCGATGTTTTAATGCAACCAACAAATTGCCTGGAATGGATCCGACAGGAACTGCAGGGTTTGCACCTCCTGCATCAATATACAGGCAACGTGTATATCTCCGCGCAAAAGATGGTGATGAAGCGTTAAATTGCAAAGAATGTCAATGCTTGATAATTAGACTTTATGTGTCTTGAAGTTCAAGCGTACATTTTACCGGGTAAAGACCTTATTTCAAGTGAAACTCCATGAAAAATTTATTAAGCCTGCTCTTCATTTTATGTACTCTTTTTATGCAAGCACAGCAAATACACCTGGTACAAAGTGGTACCCGGGTATCTCTGCGCGGCTTGAGTGTAGTAGACGAAAAAGTGATTTGGGCAAGCGGGAGTAACGGAACCGTTGGAAGATCGATAGATAGTGGAAAAACCTGGAACTGGATGGTAATAAAAGATTTCGAGAAAAGAGACTTCCGGGATGTTGAAGCATTTGATGCTGCCACTGCCATTGTTATGGCCATCGGCGAACCCGCATGTATTCTTAAAACCAACAACGGCGGCGAAACATGGAGAACTGTTTACGAAAACAAAACGCCAGGGATGTTCCTGGACGCAATGGAATTCTGGAATGAACAAAGCGGTATCGTGTTGGGAGACCCTGTCAATGGCAGGTTTTTTATTGCACGGACATTTGATGAGGGACGCAGCTGGAATGAGATACCATTCAACAACCTGCCTGCTGCAGACAGCGGCGAAGCCTGTTTCGCTTCAAGCGGTACAAATATCAGGAAGCTCGATAGAGACGAGGCTTGTTTTGTGACGGGTGGTAGAAGATCCCGGTTCTTTAATAAAGGCTCGCCGGTTGACCTTCCAATGGTGCAGGGTAAAGAATCTACCGGAGCTAATTCCATTGCGGTTCGCGATGATAAGAAGTTAAAAAGAAGCAATTACCTGGTTGTTGTTGGCGGAGATTTTTCCGCCAATACGGTTTCACGAAACAATTGCTTCCTTTCTAAAGATGGGGGAAAAACCTGGATAGCACCTGTTGATGCCCCTCACGGCTACCGGTCTTGCGTAGAATTTATCAATAAAAAAAAATTGATAACCTGCGGAACTTCAGGAGTAGATGTTTCCGTTGACGGTGGTGTGCATTGGAAGCTTGTTACCACTGATGGTTTTCATGTTTGCCGTAAATCAAAGAAAGGGCAGGCGGTATTCCTTGCCGGGGCCAATGGCAAAATAGCCAGGCTGGTATGGAATTAATGGTAGCCGGCGTTTTTCACTACATCACTTATTATGGAATGGATTGCAATTTTAAAATGCCCGGTTACAGCAAGCAGCCTTCGTTTGATGGACCATCACGAAGTTGAACTCGCGAATAAAAGAGCATCTGCCAGGCAGGTCTGGCAGGCAGATGGTACGCCGTTACTAAATCACATCGAGTCTGGCCTTATTTCCGAAAATGGGTCGCACATTTATCCCATTTTGCAGGGCATCGTTCTATTGATGAAAGAACTCGCCATTGTAAAGTCGAAGGACAACACGCTGTTAGAAACAGTGAATGCTGAAAAACTCAAGGTCAAAAATTTCTACAATGACCAGGGATGGCTATCTGACAAAGCCGGTACTTACGAAGATGCTAAAATATATGAAGACCTGCGAGAGGTTTCACGTGATTATCTTACAAAATGCCACAATCGTGTGAACCGTTATCTGAAGCCAACTGGAAAATACATGCTGGATGCGGCTTCCGGAGCTATACAGTTTGATGACTACCTGCAATATTCAGCTAACTATACCTATCGCGTATGTGTAGACTTTTCTTTCAGGGCTTTGTTGGAGGCGAAGAGAAAGATGGGTACGAAAGGTGTATACATACTTTGCGATATGACCTGTATGCCATTTAAAGACGGCGTGATGGATAGTTTTGTGTCACTGAATACAATTTATCATATTCCTCGTGAGGAACAGGTTACTGCCATTGAAGAGCTCTACCGTTTGCTGGCTCCGGGTGGTAAAGGAGTGGTTGTTTATGATTGGTTTAAACATTCTGCCTGGATGAATTTCTGGATGTTTCCATTCAGGGCAACTGTTTTCATAAAAAACCGGGTATTGGATATAGTCGGAAAGATATTTGACAGGAATGGCGCAAATCGCAGACTTTATTTTTACGCCCATCCGCCAGCCTATTTCAGGCAGCACCTTCCTGCATTCGAGTTAAAAGTGTGGCGTACATTGAGTGTACATTTTATGCGTTATTATATTCATTCCTGGTTGTTTGGGAAACAGTTGTTGAATTGGGTCTATGAAAAGGAAGAAAAGAACCCGGGACTTTGCGGGCTGAAAGGCGAATACCCCATGCTGGTATTCAATAAACCTGGCCAGGATTAATTTATTTTTGAGTTAGGCACTAGGAGCCAGGAGGTTGCGGTGGCTTCAACTGGCGCAAGTGTTTCATCGGCTGCCTGGATGAAGGCATTTGTTGCGAGGTAACTGAGAATAGAAGAAATTGCCGATGAACAACTTGTGCCTCATGGGGCCTCAGCTAGGCACAAGTTGTCCTCCGGGCAAATCAACCCTGGCAGTAATATTTTCAGAATGCCCGTCGGAACACTTGCGCCAGGAGCTTAAAGTGGCTTCAACTGGCGCAAGTGTATCCGGTTTGTGGCTTATAAGATTCCAGCTAATTCAGTCCCCTGAAATCGACCGGTACCAGTTTGCTGACACCAGGTTCCTGCATGGTAACACCGTAGATGACATCGACGCTGCTCATGGTCATTTTATTATGTGTTACGATGATGAACTGGCTCTCATCGCTGAACTTCCTGATCATGTTTGTA
>JBBJOD010000393.1:0-5229 GCA_037721715.1 Chitinophagaceae bacterium
TAAATTATTTCTACCACCGGCAGGATGAATACTGGAGAAAAGAAGCAATGAAGAAATTGCCAGCTTTAAAGGCATCTACCAATATGCTGATTTGTGGCGAAGACCTTGGTATGGTGCCAGGTTGCGTGCCGGAGGTGATGCACCAGCTTGGATTACTAAGCCTGGAAATACAACGTATGCCTAAAAATCCCGGGCGAGAATTCTTTCATCCCAATGATGCGCCGTATTTATCTGTTGTGATGCCATCAACGCACGATATGAGCACTATTCGAGGCTGGTGGCAGGAAGACCCGGTAAAGACGCAACGTTTCTTCAGTAATGAACTGGGTCAATGGGGCGATGCTCCTGTTGCTTCAGAACCCTGGATCAACAGGGCCGTTATCATTCAACATTTGTATTCACCTGCTATGTGGGCCATCTTCCAGCTACAGGATCTTTTTGGTATGAGTGAAAAATTATGCAGGGATAACCCGGCTGAAGAACGCATCAATATTCCCGCAGATCCTAATCATTTCTGGGGTTACCGGATGCATTTTCCTTTAGAAAACTTACTGAAAGAAAAAGAATTTAATACAGCCTTGAAAAGTTATATCCATGCAAGCGGGCGGTGATGGAAGTCAATGGTGATGAGTGATGGGTTATTAATTTGCAAATATCTCTGAGGTTATATTTTTGATTACGTCACCAGAAATTGAAAACTTGACAAGTATTTTAGAGAAGGGTGAAAACCTCTCGGGTGCTATTCACACTCATAACTCATAACCCATAACTCATAACTCACCATGATCCTCACCTACCACGCCTTCGACCTCCCATTCAAATACCCTTTCACCATTTCAAGAGGTTCTAAAACACATCAACCTACCCTGATTGTTGAACTTGAATTCCATGGTATCAAAGGATATGGTGAAGCGCCTGCTATTTCTTACTACGATATCACGGTGGAAAAAATGATCGCGGACCTTGAAAGTAAAAAACCTTTTATTGAAAAGTTCGCGTTAACAGATCCGGAACGCTACTGGCACTACCTGCATCACCTTTTGCCGCAAAACAACTTCGTGGTGTGCGCGCTTGATATCGCTGCCTGGGATATATTTGGAAAGATGAAAGGCCTTCCCCTGTACAAGATCTGGGAATTGGATACCGCCGCAAGCCCGGTAACTGATTATACCATCGGGATAGATACCATTGAAAAAATGGTCGGGAAAATGCGGGAAACTCCCTGGCCGATCTATAAAATTAAATTGGGCACCAGTGAAGACATTAACATAGTGACCGCTCTGCGTGAACATACGGATGCTGTTTTCCGGGTAGATGCCAATGCAGGCTGGTCAACAGAAGAAGCGTTAATAAAGATTCCCATTCTTAAAGACCTTGGAGTGGAATTAATAGAACAGCCGCTTGCAAAAGATAATTGGGAAGGCATGAAGATACTGTATCACCAGTCTGTATTGCCATTGATAGCAGACGAAAGCTGTGTTACAGAACAGGATGTTGAAAAGTGTCATCGTCATTTTCATGGCATTAATATAAAACTCACGAAATGCAGTGGTATCACTCCTGCCCGGAGAATGATCGCCAGGGCACGTGAACTTGAAATGGTGGTAATGATCGGAAGCATGAATGAATGCAGTGTTGGTTCTGCTGCTATAGCCCACCTGGCACCCCTTGCAGATTACCTGGATATGGACGGCCCTTTATTACTGAACGAAGACCTGGCAACAGGAATCGTATTCGACGAAATCAATATCGGAAAAATAATCCATTCTAAGCAACCGGGACTTGGGATTACGTATACTGGCAGGCGTTAATCTCTTTAGTCGGCTGGAGACTTACTTAGAGGTAGGAATGATCCAGTAATGGCTAACGGTGATCCACACGCGGTTACATAACTACATAATAAAATTATTTGTGTATGGAACCAATCTCCTCTTTTAAGGAAGCTACGATAAAAAATTATTACCTCGAAATGCAGCATTCCTTACTGCTGCTGGAGGCTGCAAATAAAGCACCCTATTACGATTCAAAGCTGGACCAGTTGAATAAGAAGAACTACTATACAAACATTCGAGTCGGTACTTCTAATAAGAGTGACTTATATATGCAGCTCAGTGAACAATTAAATAAAACGCATAAAACAAAACTGGGTTACAATGATGCCAGGTATAAGCATCTATATCCCAACGTTGACCTGCAGCCCAACCAAAAACTCAAAAGCATTTACAGCGGCAAAGAATTCACACCGGGGACAATTATTAGAAGTGATTTCGAAATTTTTAAACGAATCATCAACACAGTTAATGACAAACTATCAGGAAATAAAGAATTTAGTGAAGCCGGATTTTCAAAATTTCTGGCGACACTGGAGGCTGATGCCACTTATAACACCGAGCATGTAATTCCACAGTCATGGTTTGCAAAAAAAGATCCGATGAAAGGTGATCTGCATCATTTGTTCACCTGTGAAATACTATGCAATGAGTTCAGGGCAAACACCCCTTTTTTTGATTTCCCCGACTTCAATGAATTGACGCGGATCGGGTGTGGGAAAAAAGAGGAAAATAAATTCGAACCTTCCCGGGGTCATGGACCTGTTGCAAGAGCTACACTTTATTTTCTTCTCCGGTATCCTAAATACATTAATAACAACTCAAGAGAATATACAAAGGATCGAATACCGGTGTTGTTGAAATGGCATAAAAACGAAGCCGTAAGTCTCTATGAATTGCATAGAAATGCCGAGATTTTTAAAGTGCAGGGAAACCGTAATCCATTGATTGATCATCCCGAATGGAGCGACAAAATCAATTTTATTTCAGGACTTGGATAACCTGATCTTTCACTTCAAAAGATTATCTAGCCGACCCTTTTAAAATATTAACTACAGCCAGTACTGGTAAATGATCCGAATAGTACCTGCCTTCCTGTTGATCCGTTATGGTAACATGCAGAAGAACCCGGGTTTCAGCAATGCGTTGAGCATTTACCAGTTGAGCCAAGATAATGGCTAAGCCAGCAAGAAGAAAACATCGTAAATAGATATAAAGATCTTTGCATGTTTTAGTTATTTGGTTACTTACGGCTTATTTTATCTAAAGACGACGGTTTTTGATAGTTTTGACTTCAAATATAGCTTATACCCTATCATATGAAATGCCATGGACGGCCCTTTACTCTTCGTTACCTGTTAATATTGTTACTGATCATCGTTGTTTCTAATAGCATCCTGGCACAGTCAGTCGGTAAGGCAATGCTCAAAGGTAAGGTGGTAGATTCCTCTTCCGCGAACGCAATGGCATTTGCCAATATCCAGGTATTTACCAGCCCCGGCAAAAAACTGGTCAATGGAAACATGTCATCAGAAGATGGAACTTTTTCGATAGAACTCGGCCTCGGTCGTTATTACGCGGTGGTTGATTTTATTGGCTACAATTCATACAGAACCAAAGAGATGGTATTGCTGAAAGAAGGTGGTAACATCGACCTGGGAACAATCAAACTGGTTCATTCTTCTGATGTATTAAGTGAAGTGGTAGTGCAGGCCGAGAAGAGCTCCATGCAACTATCACTAGACAAAAAAATATTCAATGTAGGCACCGACCTGGCAAATGCCGGCGGTTCTGCCATAGACATTCTTACCAACATCCCGTCTGTTTCTGTAGACCCGGAGGGTAATATAAAATTGAGGGGCAGTGACAACGTACGCATCCTCATCGATGGAAAACCGTCCGGGCTCGTTAGCTTCAAAGGTGGCAGTGGCCTGCAACAGTTACAGGCAAGCATGATCGAGCGGGTTGAAATCATTACCAATCCTTCGGCCCGCTATGAAGCTGAAGGAATGGCCGGCATATTAAACATCATTTTAAAGAAAGACCAAAAGCAGGGATTCAACGGTTCGGTAGAATTAACAACGGGCAATCCGGCTAATTATGGCGCAGCAGCTAACTTCAACTATCGGCATAAAAAGATCAATTTTTTTATTAATTATAGTATCGCCTACCGCAAATTGCCCAGCAGGAGTTCCTTATACCAGGAAGTCTATCATAAAGACACGCTTTCCATCCTTCGCCAGACCAACCAGGGTATCTTGAGGGGATTCAATAATAATATACGTGGGGGACTTGACTATCATTTTAGCGAGAAAACCATACTGACGGCTTCTTACCTTTTCAGGCGAAGCGATGTAAGACGCATTACAGACATTCAATATAAGGACTACCTGAATACTTTGTTGAACCAGCAAAGCACAATTACACGCCAACAGGTGGAGGATGAAATTGAACCAAATTCTGAATACTCATTGATTTACAAAAAATCGTTTGTTAAGAAGGGACATGAATTGATAGCGGAAGTGAAGTTTCTCGACAACTGGGAAAGCTCCACCCAGTTATTCACGCAGAAATTTTTCAAACCGGATGGGCTCCAAAACAGCACTAGGGGCATTGTTCAAAACTCTTTGAACGATGAATTTGAAAAGCAATGGCTATTGCAGGTTGATTATGTGAAACCCGTAGGAAAAGAGGGGAAATTCGAGACGGGACTTAGAAGCAGTTTCCGGGATATGGTAAACGATTACGTTGTTAATGAAAAAGATGTAACAGGAAATTATGTTCCTTTGCCAGGTTTGGACAACATCTTTTTGTACGATGAAAATATTCATGCCCTTTACGGCATTCTTGGAAACAAAACAGGCAAATTATCCTACCAGGGCGGCCTGCGGGCAGAATGGACCGATGTTAAGACTACCCTGCAGGAAACCAAAGAGGTAAATCCAAGGTCTTATGTGAACCTTTTCCCGAGTGCACATCTTTCAGTTGAAATACCTGGTGAGAACGCTATTCAGCTTAGTTTCAGCAGGAGGGTAAGAAGGCCTGTTTATAACGACCTGAGCCCTTTTATGACGTTCTCGGACAGCCGCAATTTTTTTAGTGGCAATCCTGATCTTGACCCCGAATTCACTAATGCACTTGAAGTGGGGCACATCAAAAGCTTCAATAAAGGTTCTTTGTCCTCAGCACTCTATTATCGTGATACAAAAGGTAAGATTGACCGCATCAGGCAGGTAGATGCGCAGGGTAATTCTATCACCCTGCCAGAAAATCTTTTGTCAGAAAAAGCATTCGGCGCGGAATTCATTACTACCTATTCTCCATTTACCTGGTGGAAACTTGATATGAATTTTAATTTCTTTCATGCTGACATTGACGGCAGCAATATTTTAAAAACTTA
>JBBJOD010000394.1:0-5218 GCA_037721715.1 Chitinophagaceae bacterium
AATCCGCTGGCTCTTGTAGACAGGAAAAAAATAAGAAATACCAGTAAGAAATTTATTTTCTCTTTTGTCACTTTCATTGGTTCTAGATTTTATCAGCTTTCCAAAATAGGAAGGGAGATACTTTCTGTTAAATTACGCCTGATAAACCGGGCAGGATTTCCGGCCCATACTTCATCTGGCGGAATGTCTTTTGTTACCACAGAACAGCTCCCTACTACCGCGCGGTCACCAATTTTTACCCCTTTGAAAATAGTGGAGTGTGCCCCAATAAAAACATCGTTTCCTATGAGCACCTCCATCGATATTGCTTCTTTGATATCCTGCGGTTTTGATCGCCGGGAGAACCAGTCAAGGGAATGAAAATCGGTATCATAAATACAGACGTTTCCACCAATCTTAACGTGGTTGCCTATTACAATTCGCTTATTGCAGAAAATGGCCGTTGAACTCATTCCTACGTGATCACCTATTGTTAATTCAGCATTGTCCCTTACTGTTATCACACATTTGTACTGCCGGCCGATGCTGTTAAACAGCTCGCTGTTATTCATCTTAAAACTATTTCCAATGGTCACCTTCGAACTCCTCTTCAATCGCAACATACATATTCCATTACATGTAAAGTTTCCACCGATAACCGACTGGTTTGCAGTTTTCATGTTTACTTTAAACAGTAAACGACCTATTGCCGCAAGCAACCGGTTCCTTACCCTCGTTGTCATCGTCAACAATATATTAATCATCTTAAGCATGACATGCAGCATCTTCAGCATTAATGAAATTGGTAATATTGTTAAATAGCCCGGATCTTTCAACTATCCATTTTACATCGTTATCCCACCATTTTATAACTTTTAATTGTTCAATTTCTTCTGGTGCAAACCGGTAACGTATACGCCTGGCAGGCGTACCCGCAACAACAGAATACGCATCAACATCCCTGGTAACAATGGCACCGGCTGCTATTATTGCACCGTCTCCAATGGTGACACCATCCATAATAAGCACATTGCTAGCAATCCATACATCGTTTCCAATAACTACGTGGTAAGATGAATTGCCGGCTGTAATATGCTCATTGAACCTGGAAGAATGAACATATGTAAAACCTCCCTGTTTGTTTACCGAGAAAAACGCGGGATGAGTAGAAACAAATGTATCGGAGGGATGCCTTCCCAAAGACACTCTTACGTCATCGGCAATGGAACAATAACGCCCGATATGCGCGTTGTTTATTTGTGTGCGATAACCTATATAAGTTCCCTTGCCAATAAAAGAATTTTTTACAACGGCGCCAGGATATAGCGCGTTATAACCTTCAAAGGTCACCTTCCTGTTAAGAACCGGGATGCCTTTGAAAACAACATGCTTGTTTACAAACCTTAGTTCGTAATAAAAATACAACAGCAACCTTTTTACTAACTGAGTCATTATAAATACCATAAAGTCACTGTTTGAATTTGATACCGCCATCCAATATAAAAGCAATTGACATTTGTTCTGTTTTCATGATTGTTATGTCAACCTCTTAATTTTAGATCAGGAGGGTTACCTAACTTTCTACTGAAATAGTCTGCTTTGTATTCTTCGCTTTCTCCTGTTCATAATTGCCGTAACCATAGCCATAGCCATATCCATAGCCATACCCCGTATTTTTGTGTTCAACATCATTTACGATGATATTAATACAGGGAAACACATTTTTCAGGTAGAATTTATTAATAAGCTTGACCTGTTCCTTATACGTAACCTTATGACGAACCATATACAGCGTAACATCTGCGTAAGAAGCCATTATTTCAGCATCGGTTACGAGGCCGGCAGGCGGTGTATCTACTACAACATAATCATAGTGTTCTTTCAGCTCCTTGAACAAGACAACGGTTTGAGGCAGCAGTAACAATTCGGTAGGATTAGGCGGAATTGGGCCAGCTCCTAAAACTGAAAAATTATCATGAACACCGGAAGTCTGTACCCACTTCATCCAGTCGTGGGTATTGCTTAAAATATAATTACTGAAACCAATTTTTCTCAACTTCAGTTGATAGGTAATTTTTGGCTTGCGCAAATCAAACTCAAGCAGTATTACTTTTTTTCCTGCTAGCGCAAGAACCGCGCAAAGATTAATGGAAAGAAAACTTTTACCCTCACTTCCCATTGAAGAAGTGATCATAATTGTCTTTTGTGTTTTTCCGGCTACCAGGTATTGAAGATTTGTCCGCATTGAACGTATTTGCTCGGCAATTACTTCTCGTGAATTAGCCGTAACCACCTGAAACTCGGCGTCGCTGTGACCTATTTCGCAGAGGATAGGAACTTTTGTAGCAGAGGTAATGTCTTCTAATGAATTGATTCTTGTGTTAAGTAAATCGCGCCCGATGGATACTGCAAAAGGAGTTAATAAGCCAATCATTAAAGCTGATAAAATTATCAGCACTTTTTTAGGCTTAAAGGGCAAAGGCTCCGCTTTGGCACTGTCTATCACTCTGGCATTTGAAATATTGGCAGACTTCGAAATAGCGGTTTCCTCCCTTTTCTTTAAAAGGAATATATAAAGTTCCTGTTTGATTATTTGTTGCCTGGAAATGTCTAGAAATATGCGCTCTTTGGATGGCACTTTGCTTATTTCACCTGCAATGCCTGCATCTTGTTTTTTTAGTTCACTGATACTTACCCTGATGCCGTTTTTTATTGACCCAATGCTGCTTAACAATTCTAATTTCATTCCGGCAAGCTGGGTATTTGCATTCAAAACCGACGGATGTACAGCGGTAAGACTCATCAACATTCGTTCACGATCCAGCTTAGCTTTATTATAACGTTCAATGATTGACAGGAAACCAGGGTCTTGAATAACAATTGAAGAGGGAACAACCCTGCTGTTGTTGTTATTGTCTTTTAGAAATTGCTCCAATGCTTCCACGACTGATAGCGTAACCTGCTGTGTTGTAAGTTGCCGGGCGTATTCACCGGTGTTTTCGAGCATGATGCGCGATTGTTCGTTGATGTTAGTCAACTTGTTGGTTGTTTTAAATCCCTCTATCTCTTTTTCAACACCTGCAAGTTCTTTGGTAACCAATAATAGCCTGTCATCAATAAATTTTGTGGTGCTTTCTGCGATCCGGTTTTTATCATCGATACTTCCCTGCAGGTATTCGGTTAGTAGCGAGTTAAGAATCGCTGAGCCTTTTTCAGGAAGTGTTTGGGTGAGTGAAAGATAAACTACACTCACCTGCTTGTTAGGTATTTCTATCACCAGTTTTTTCATCATTTCCTGTACCATTGCATCATGCGGTAAAACAGAAAAAAGCAATTCATGATCGAGGGGCCATTTCATCAAACCCGGACCCGCATTCACTATAATTTTACCTTCTTTTAACTGCAGTGTATCTCCCAGCTTTATTGTAACATTTTTCTCCTTGCTAAAAAAGTTAACATGTATGGCATCATGAGTATCAAATCCGATTCGATAATTTAAACGTTCGGCATTCAATGCAGGCATAGAGTTGATAAACCGGATATTCAGTGGCCTTGCTTCGTATATTTCAGTATCCTTCAATTTTCCGCTGATAAAATAGTTCACCGGTAGATCCAGTTTCGCAGCTACCTGTTCCATCAGGCTACGGCTTTTTAAAATTTCAGCTTCGTTATCAACGTTACTCTTACCTCCCAGCAATCCGAAATCCTGCAGTATGCTGAGATTACCGATCTCCGATCCTTTTTTATCGTCCTGGACTAAAAGGGATGCATGAATTCTGTACTCCGGAGAACTGAACTGCAGGTAAATAAACACGAGCAGCCCGCAGGTCAATGTTGAAACAACTACCCATGGCCAAAGTTGTCGGGCCCTGGCGATCATTCTTAAAAAGAATAGGGAAAACTCCGCGGATTCACCATCTTCGATGATAGCCGTTTCATTTTTAGCGTATGTATGCATTTCAATTATAACCTTGAAAAAAGTACAATCAATAGTGAAAGGCCGGAAGCAAGCAAGGCAATATTTCTGTTTTTGGAAGTATCGGTAGAAGCCGCTTTCGACTTTGTCGGTTCCACGTAAATTATATCTCCCTGGCGCAGGTAATAGTAGGGTGAACTAAACGTTTTTGAAGAGTTAAGGTTAAAACGAACAGATTGCTTCTGGCCGTTGATTTCCCTTATCAATAAAACATTTTCTCTTTTTCCATGTATGGTAAGATCACCTGCCATTCCAATAGCATCCAGGATGCTGGTCTTCTCATTTGGTAAAATATAGGCAGCCGGTTTGGCCACTTCTCCTAAGATCGTTATATTGAAATTTGCTATGCGAACAGTCACTACTGCTTTGTTATAATACGTTGAAACTTTTTCGTGTATCAGTTCACGTAAAGCGAACGAACTCATTCCTGAAACAGCTATTTTGCCTATCATCGGCATTTCTATCATTCCATTTTTATCTACCAGGTAACCAGCGACGGACGAAGTACCGGCCGGATAAGTTGACATAACAGGCTGTAAAGTGTAAGAAGCCGTGTTACTCGTTGTCAGTACGGTGTTTACTTGCGGGTCAAGTGTAAGAATAGAAACCTGCAAGATATCGTTAGGTTGAATAACAGGTTCTTCAAAATTGGTTGTCTGGATGTTTTTCGCTGCCAGGAAGATAGAATCCGGGATATCTTTAAAATAAGAAATTTTTTGAATGGTAGTGCAGGAAGATGCGAATACTACCAGCAAAATGATAGTCGTACATGCAATAGCATCTAAATACCCGGCAATCAGCCCGGACCTATTAACTGGTTTCATAGTTATTGAATTTTACTGGTCTACCCTTGCTTTACGAAGCGGCAGTATCTATGACCGGAATGATTGTTTTACAGTAATTAATAGGATGCGCATACCCGCGACGGGATAATTTACTTACCGGTAAAACAGTTTCCAGTTACGGTACATTAACGATAGAAAATCTCAGAAATTATGTGAATAGTGGGTAGATGTCAATGTACTGTTATTGCTACAAACGTCATTAATGCAGATTTATTACTAAGTGAAAGAATGCAGTACAGCATCGTGATTTGGCGCTGAGATAACATCTTAAAAGACGTTCACGAAAGGAGCTCTTTTTCGTACCATGAAAAAGGCCACATCAATAAGATGTGGCCTTTGTTGCGAAGGGAAGGATCGAACTTCCGACCTTCGGGTTATGAGCCCGACGAGCTACCGCTGCTCTACTTCGCGATGTGGG
>JBBJOD010000395.1:0-5206 GCA_037721715.1 Chitinophagaceae bacterium
CAACCAGTGGATCATTTCTGGATCGGGCTGGTGGTTGCGGTAAGACTGAACATCAATACCATTACGATAGCAGACTACTTGTATAGAAATGATGCGGCCAGAGGAGCTTTGGTAGCGAGGGCAGAAGCAGCGGCAAAAGACACATCCATTCTACTGAAACCACTAACCAACAAATCAAAGGGCATCTCCTGGAGAGACCGCCAAAGGCTTAGAGTAAATAAAAGAGGTGTAGGAACCATTATCTAAGACATTAAAAATCCAGTATCAACGGCATCCGAACTGCCTATGAGTGCTGGTGAACAACATTACTTTTTAACTATTTTATTAAAACCTAAAAACAACGAACATGGGAATGCCAAAACAATTTAACGACATCATTCAAAGGCGGTTGAACATTTTTGCCGCATGGCTGCCGATATCCAACACCTATCAACTGGGTGATTACGGAATTATAGCTGACGGTGTATTTGCCAAGATGGGTAACATTAAGGAACTTGGAATCAGCTTTACCTCCGGCCAGGGCCCATCCGCTTCCATTGACTTTACTTCAGACAGTACACGAGTGATAAACATTGCCGCAGGTGCTGAAGTTGACGTTATTCCTGAAGGTGCGCTCAACGCAAAAGTCACTTATAAATTTGAAAAAGAAAGGTCGTTTCTCGTAAAGTCGCCATCCATTACTGTCAACACAATTGAGAATATTAATGAGGTGGGAACCAAGCTCATCGGCAAACCCAAATGGCAAAAGAGATTTAAAGTAGTACATGAAAGTTACCTTGCCAAAGAAGCGGTAATCATGTCTACTATCGAGGCCGGCACAGAAATTACGTTCAGCGGAAATGTAAAAGCTCTTCAGCAATTGAATATCGGCAATGTTTCTGTTTCATTTACCTCCAGGAACAAACTCGGATTTGATTTGCAGGGTGCCGAAGGTATTATCGGGCTTGGACTTTTCCAACTAGTAAAAGGTGGGTTCCTTGGACTGGGAGCTCAAAAGGTACAAGTGCTTGATGATGAAGACAAGGAGGAACCAATGGAAATTCAGAAGCTCTCGGCCAGCACAGTAGTCGACGACCTATAATCTTACCGCCTTAACCAGGTTCTCCCAATGAATACCATCGTAATCGAAATTCTGCGTAACGGCCAGGTGTTAAACCAGCTGCTGCAGAAGCAAACCAATTACATTGCTTTATGTGGTGCAGAACCAGCGACTGACTTTACGATAAATTGTGACCAGGCAGAATTTGATGACCACGTAAAGTTGCTTCGCTACGATAATAATGACGAAGATTCAAGGCAGCTGGGCATTCAGTTTTTTCAACAGTTAATTAATAAGATCATAGAGCAGATTTATCCAAAGGGAGTTTCCGCCGACCTGGAATTTGACCTGTTGCATTTGCGACTTGTTACAACACCTAAGGAAATTGCCCAGCTCCCTTTTGAAATGGCGCTTACGCCATTAAAATTGCAAAAGGACCAATTAGCAAAGCCTTTTTTTCTTAACCCTGATAGAAGAACCACCTTTACCAGGGAAGTTCGCCAGGTAGGTGCTGAACATTACAACTGGCCCTTTAAACCCCGGATACTTTTTGCATGGGCCCAGCCAAGGAATGAGGTTCCCTGGGAAGAACACCTCAACGCGTTCATCAATATACTCAGACCCTGGGCATTTCCGCTAAAGTCTTCGGTGGAGCCGGTACCGGATTTGATGTCATTAATAACGGTGTTGGAGAATGCAAGCACTGGAAGTATCGCTTCAGCGGTCATCAAAGCAGTTGAGGATGGTAATCCATATACCCATGTACACCTGCTTGCACATGGAAGTAAAAACGCTGACCCTGCAGGTGAACAATTTCTGCTGGTATTGAACAGCGATGATAAAGATTCCTCCTTCTTCCGGGCGCAGGGCAGTGATGTTGCAAAGGCGCTCATAGCTGGAAAAGATGGCAGGCATTGCACTCCGCAGGTTGTGTCACTCATTGCCTGCGATAGTGGAAATGTTGGAAGTCCCGTTAATCCCGCAGGAAGCCTGGCTCATTATCTTCATCATGCGGGAATACCATGTGTTTTCGCTTCACAGTTCCCGCTAACCCAGAACGGCTCGGTCAAGCTGGTTACCTCGCTCTACACTCAATTACTAGAATCGTCTGATCCAAGGCTCGCATTGTTCGATACCAGGGCGTCTTTAGACGGCGATAAAATTCATGATTGGGCAAGCCTCGTGGCATACGCCCGTTTTCCTGAAGATATAGATGAACAAATGAAAGACATCAGGCTGAAGATCATGCTGGAGTTCATGAAAACCAGTAATGCCCTGGCCGACCACGTTTTAGAACATATGAATGAGATCGACAGCAACAAAGTGGAAAAATACTTTGACGAGGTGGATAAACGACTAGGCAGTTCCATCGATAATTTTACCTCGCTTGTTGAAAAAACAAAAAGCCGCAAACATAAAAGAGAGCGCTATGCAGAACATTACGGTTTGATAGGAAGCGCTTATAAAAGAAAGGCTGAACATATATACAGGGTAGCCGTTTTCAGGAAGAATAGCGAAGAACCTGTATTTGATGATGCTGTTCTCGCCCTTAAAACTGCCATGGAATGGTATTGCCGGGCCTATAGCGAATACCTGTACAGCCACTGGAACGGCACGCAATATCTATCTCTGGCAACGTTGTTTAACGACCCACCATGCGGCGAAGACCAACAAGACATCTGGACCTTGTGCAGGATAATGGCAGTGCGGGACGAAAAGGAAGCAGAGAATGATTGGGCCAGAGCATGGTCATACGGTACGCTGGCGGAACTTTTTATGCTGAGGCCGTTTATCTTCATTGAAGCCAATCAGAAAGGTTCAATGGAAACTGCTTTATTACAAACCAGGCAATACCTGAAAAAACTCACTACCCTGCAAGATTTACCCAAATTCGTAAAGGAGTCAACTACCAGGCAATTCAGGCGTTATGTGGAATGGTGGCCGAACATGATTCATACAAGTAATAGCGCGGCATTGAAAACAATGGCATCAACTGCCCTGGAAGAACTGGCATAAAACGTTACTGCAGTTTTCATGTTTTCTTTAAAACTACTTTATAGAACTTCTTTGTAAGACCGACAACAAGAAAGAAGTAATCCACTCCTGGCCTATAGCTGACAAATTCAGGATTGATAAACCTTTAGCACTACCGCTTTGCATGATTCAAGCCTGTTCTTGATAACAAAGGTGGAAGCATCTTTGGCTAAACTCCAGATGCCTTCATTGTAGGCAAGGTAATATTTTTTACACAGCGTCACAGGTTGTCTGTGTCCGACAAACAGATGCGCCGATAGTAAGAAGCAGCAGGGCATTTATGAACCTTCGGCAGACTGCAGGAAATTTAGAAGCAGCGTATGATTATGATCCGCAATTATTTGTTACATTAGACATCACACAAATCTAACGCTGGAATGCAGAATAATAAGTATTCACTGACCTTTGTCTTCTGCCTTGGACTAATTACCGCCGCTTTCTTAGACAGGTCTGATCCAATAACCTGGCAGGAAAATGGATATCAGATTGACACCGTCGCTGACAACCTCAGAGTGCCTTGGCAAATCGTATTTCTGCCAGACAAAAGTTTGTTATTTACTGAACGAGAAGGCAGGGTAAGGATTATCCGAAATAATAAACTGGTTGCTATACCCGTACTTAATCTTAATGACATAGTACTCAGGAATAAATCCGGTGCGCTAGGCCTTTGTTTGCATCCCGAATTCTCTAAAAACAGACAAGTGTACCTTGCCAGCAATTACTTATTAGAAGACCGTATGAAATTACGTATAGTAAGGTATGAACTAAACAGGGACACCTTGTTAAATCCCTTGTTGATTCTGAGAGATATCCCGGCAAACCAAAACCATACAGGCTGCAGGCTGGTATTCGGGCCTGACAAAAAGCTGTACATCACAACAGGAGATGCAGATCAGCCAATCATGGCACAGGATCTGAAAGCCTATAACGGAAAAATACTCCGGGTTAATGATGATGGCAGCATTCCTGCGGACAACCCCTTTGTTGGAAATGATACTGCCCGTAAAGAAATCTGGTCTTTTGGCCACCGTAATCCACAAGGCATAGTTTTTCAGCCCGGCACTGGTTTAATGTATGAATCCGAGCATGGACCTACCGGCGGGGACGAGATTAATCTTGTTAAAAAAGGTGCTAACTATGGCTGGCCAGGCGTACACCATGATGATCAAAGGGTCGGCATGGCATCTCCATTAAAACAATACACTCCGTCTATTGGCCCTGGTGAGACCATGTTCTACAATGGTTCTCAATTCCCTCAACTGAAAGGCAAATTGCTGGTAGCCTGTTTGCGCGGAGAATATATTTTAAACCTGACGCTGGAAAACAATGAAATTACAGATCAACTGGTCATGCTCAAGAATAAATATGGCAGGATCAGGTCACTGGTAACAGGCCCTGATGGATATATTTATTTTTCGACCTCTATGCATGATCCCGCAGAAGGGCACCCGCGCGACGAGCATGATGACATGATCTTAAGGATGAGGCCTTCAGGAACCGGGCCATTGCATTCACAAAAATTATCAACAGCAAAAAACCAAGCTAAGAACACTCAAAATACGGCCGATGGCATTTTTCGGCAGCTCTGCGCATCTTGCCATGGAAACAAAATGCAAGGCACGGCCACAGTAAAAGGTTTTATAAATACAAAGTTTTTGCATGGATCAGATAAAAAGTCAATCGTGACCAGCATCACTAACGGTATTTTAGAAAAGGGCATGCCTGCCTGGAAAGGGGCGATCAGTGAGGACGATATCAGTAAACTTACAGATTTCATTATTGCAAGATCAAAGAAGTAGCTGCACTTACATCGTCGAACTTTGCACTTACCTACTCCATTTATGTGCTGGAGAGTCTTTCTTTCTCGCCAATGTAATCATTGAGTTTGTACTTCTTTCAGGATCGGCAGGTTTCAAGTCTTAGATAAATAAAATAAGCATTACTGTCCGAATAAATTACCTAGAATTTTGATATTTAAAATTTCACCCCCTGCCCCTCCCAGGAGCTCCCAGGAGGGGATGAGCCAAGAGGCGCCTTCAGGTGACACCCGGGGAGCTGAACGAAAGTAAGTCACCATATTAACCCACATTGCAGTTAATTGAATTTAAAGGATTGATTTTGTTGGTCTTAGCT
>JBBJOD010000396.1:0-5197 GCA_037721715.1 Chitinophagaceae bacterium
AGCCTGCCATTTCTGAAAACCTTGCCTGCTTCTGCAGGCGAAGTTTGAAGTTGGCCATAATAAGGGAAGTCTCCCTGCAGTGCACGTATCTGCACCAACCTGGTGCCTGCACTTTTCTGGAAATAGATCATAGAAGCAAAACTGCGCTCTTCCGACCTCCTGTCCCCGAGTGAATCCACCAGCCGGCTCACTGAATTTGTAGCTGGTTTATTGCCCGTTATTTCAAGATCGGCTCCTATCAAGGTGGCCGCCTGTTCGTCAATGGCCAGCCGCATGTTTTCACTTAAAGAATAAATAGCTACGAGGGCTGCTATACCCAGTACGATCGAGGAAATAAATAACAAGAGGCGGGACCGGTTTCTCCGGCTATCGCGCCAGGCCATCAAAGCCAACCACTTAAAGTCTACAGACCTTTTGGATTCAATCATCATGCTGCTTTTTTAAAAAAACAGGGTAAAATTTTATTCAAAGAGCGTTTACCTGCTGGTTTGTTCTTTCCACGGAAACGATTTTCCCCCCTTTCAACTTCATGATACAATCTGTTTTTTCTGCAAGCTCCGGGTTATGTGTTACCAGTATAAGGGTAGTGCCAGCTTGCTTATTCAGGTCGAAAATTAAATTAACGACCTTCTCACTGTTTTCAGCGTCCAGGTTACCGGTTGGCTCGTCGGCAAATAAAATACGCGGGTTGTTTGAGAAAGCCCGGGCGAGAGACACCCTTTGTTGCTCTCCTCCGCTAAGTTGGGTGGGATAATGATGTGAGCGGTCAGCGAGACCTACCTTATCCAATAGTTCGAGCGACCTGCCTTTGATATTTTTTTCACGCCGGAGTTCGAGCGGAACCATTACATTTTCAAGTGCAGTAAGTGTGGGCAACAACTGAAAATTTTGGAAGATAAAGCCAACGTATTGATTGCGCACCTGGGCACGCTGGTCTTCCGTTAGTTCGTTTAAACTAATCTGGTGAAGTTCTATGCTGCCACTGGTTGACCGGTCGAGTCCGGCACAAAGTCCCAGCAAAGTTGTTTTACCGCTACCTGAAGGGCCGATGATGGCCATAGTAGATCCGGCTTCCACCAAAAAATCAATATGATCCAGTACAGGTAAAGTTCTTCCCGCGCTTTGGTAAGACTTGCTTACTTCATCCAATTTTAAAATAGGTTCCAATGGTATTTAATTTTAAACGCTGAAAGGTTACAATTAAGGTATCATTTTAAAAAACCTTCGCGCTTGTTTAAGTTTCGTCCGGGCACACAATACTTGAAAAATAATTGGTCCCGAACTAAAAGTTACCAACATGTTTACATAATCTTTGTTCAATTATTAAATGGCATTTATGAATAATATAATTTCTTATATCCTGGTAGCTTTACTGCTAATAGCAAACACTGGATGTAAGAATGATGATAAAGCGGCTAAAAAAGGAAACGATAAAGCCGCTACCGAAGATACGGTTACCATGAGCAGGTCTGTCAAAACAATTCTTTTTTATGGAAACAGTTTAACTGCCGGGTACGGACTGGATGATCCTTCCGAAGCTTTTCCCACCTTGATCCAGGCTTTCATCGATTCTTTACAACTTCCATATAGAACCGTAAACGCAGGGGTAAGTGGCGAAACAACGTCAGGAGGAGACAGCCGAGTTGAGTGGGTTCTACGCCAGCAGGTAGATGTTTTCGTATTGGAACTAGGCGCAAATGACGGACTCCGGGGCATTCCGGTAACCGAAACAAAGAAGAACTTGCAATCTATTATAGACAAAGTAATTGCAAAATACCCACTTGTAAAATTGGTACTGGCGGGGATGGAAGTTCCGCCTAATATGGGTAAGAAATACGCTGCCGATTTCAGGAGTATATTCCCGGATCTTGCTGCGAGGAACAAGATACCCCTTATCACTTTTTTATTAAACGGGGTTGGTGGCGAAGTAGCACTTAATCAACGGGATGGTATTCACCCTACCGCCGCCGGGCATAAAATTGTCGCTGATAATGTATGGATGATTTTAAAAGATGTTTTAAAATAATTATGGATATGATTAGAAAAAATGCAGGTAGGTTTTCGCTTTATATGGGTTACTTTATTTTTTCATATTTAACGGCTCACACCCAAAAAAATGAAACGAATGGCTGGTTTGTTATTTTCAACAAAAAAAAGTTAGCGCAAAGGTTTAACCTGCTGACCGATATACAATTCAGGTCGACTGAAAAAGTAGAACACCTGGCTACGTTACTTTTGAGGACAGCAGTGAGCTATCAGATCAATAAAAAGCATTCAGGGGCCCTGGGTTACGTTTACGTGGGAGACTGGGCAGAGAAAGCAGGTGAGAGAGAAAACGATTTCGAAAACAGGATCTTCGAACAATACATGGTTGAGTTGAAATCGAATAAAAAAGAATTTATAGGAAGATTCAGGCTGGAACAACGATTTACAGGGCAAAGACAAATTACCCAGTTTTCACAAAGAAGCCGTGTTATGGTAAATGCCATGTTACCGCTCGCAAATGGGGTTACCTTTAAAAAGGGTCCTTACATTTTGATTCAAGATGAGATTTTCGTCAATGTGCAACATAAACAACGGACAAATAACCGATTTTTCGATCAAAACAGGTTGTATGGGGGATTAGGATATAAATACAGCTCAACTGTAAAATCTGAGTTCGGTTACATGTTCCGACGAAAACAAAATGAGCAGGATTACATCAACAACCACATTTTCCAAATTACGCTTTCCACGTCGTTTTAATGAGAGTGCTCTCAAAAGGTCTGCAACTGGCTCAAATTTGCAAATTGAGTCACCAAATAGTAGTGACACTCTAAACAACGCTTATTAATCAACTCCTCCTGCAAGTTTTATAGTAAATTTTATTTTGCTTTTTCAAGGTAAGAACCACTTTACTTTTTCGGAAAAGTTGGATGGCTTTTAACTTCTTCAATCTGCGCCAGGTGCCTGTTGCTGTGTGCTCCAATGAATAACAACATCTGGTAGCTGTCAAAACTGCCGAAAGGCAGGGTAGCTACATGATTACGAAGGTCATCATTTGTTTTATTCACATATTCTACCAACTTTTCCCTGCTTGACTTGAACGATACAAGCGCATCTTCGGCAGAGGTAAACTTTGTATTTTCAGGTTTAAGCGCATCCGGGGCTTTTGCTTTTTCAACCCGGCTTTCTATCATTTTTATAAGTTGATCATCTGATGTTTTGATCTCACTCCTTTTGGCAGGATTTGCAGCACCTTTAATAGTACCTTCGGCCATTCCCCATAAGGACTGCTCTGTGGCCGCAATATGTTTTAAACATTCCTCCACGCTCCAATGATCAGGGCCGGTTTTAAATTTTAACTGCTCCGCATTGAGTCCGTTCATTGCTTCAATGATAGCATTTTCAGAATCTTTTAAATAATTCGACGCATAGTCTCTTTCTTTTTGGGTAAGATTATCCGTCGTGGTAGAAAAAGAAAACATCAACAGGGCTGACGCAAAAAATAAGCACTTTTTCATAATCTGTTTTTAGGTGTAGATGATAGAATGATAAGATACCTGCTATCGGTTCCACAATAAAATTAGAAAATTATTTTAATGTTTTCCAGCGAAAAATTTCTTAGAAAATCTACCGGTTAAAATTTTTTCAGAATACCTGGCTTAGTTCCAGCAGGTTCTTCGGCTGCTGCTCTTTTTTTCAATTTTGAAA
Organism: Chitinophagaceae bacterium; assembly: GCA_037721715.1. GTDB lineage: Bacteria > Bacteroidota > Bacteroidia > Chitinophagales > Chitinophagaceae > JADCRZ01. Next base: position 3,694 of record JBBJOD010000396.1, read on the forward strand.
TAAACTTGCTGGGTTTGGTCTCGTCTTTTTCATCTCCCAACAAAAGGCCCCAGGGCTGAAGGCTTTCAATCCGGTCAAAAATAATCTTCGTGATGGCAATGACCGGTATAGCAAGGAACATCCCGGGAATACCCCACATCATTTCTCCTACAATGACACCAAGAAGTGTTATTAGGGCATTGATACGAACTTTTGAACCTACAATTAATGGTAAGAGAATATTACTGTCTATCAGGTGAATAACTATAACGATTATCATAACCAGGATAATTTTGCTACTGGCGGCTGCGGTGGCAAAAGTGATCAGCGTACTTAACAGCAAGGCAGTAAATATTCCGATGTAGGGTATAATATTAAAAAGCCCGGTAATAAGGCCCAGTAATACGGCGTATTTTATGCCAAGTAGCCAGAACGCCAGGCAACAGGCACCTGCAACGATTGCCATTTCCAACAATAGCCCAAGGATATACTTACGGATGATCAGTTGAATCTGTGCAACAATATCGTAGATAGCAACTGAATTTTCTTTCCTGAATACGCCAATCAGAAAGGTAATGATTAAGCGGCGATAGAATAATAGGAAAAATGTATCAATCATTACGAAAACAAGAAACAGGGCCGTAGAAGAAAGAGATATAACGGTTGCTCCGATTACCGATGTACTCGCCGAAAGAATCTTTGAAGTGGCAGAATTGAAATAAACCCTTTGCTTATCAGTGTCTATGTGAAATTTAACCGATATCCATTGTTGAACGGTGTCTAGTGAATTCATTACCTGTTCTTTAAACAGGGGCCAATCATTAGAAAGGCGGGTGATTTGCGAGCCAACCAGGTAAAGCACCAATGCCAGGAAAACAAGCAGGATAATAACAGAAACGCCTGAAGCTGCACTTCGTGGAAATTTAAACGTGGTTTCAAAAAAATGGCACATAGGTAACAGCAATATTGCGAACAGGAGTGCAAAGAGAAGGGGGCAAAGTATTTCTTTCCCAAGAATGGAGATATAGCCCAAAGCAATCAGGCTTACGAGAACCAGGGCCAATTTGAAATAGAAAGGTGTAGAAGTAGGTTTTGTTATATTCATAAGGATCATTGTTAACCGGGTCACCAGTCCGTTTTCGCAAACGTTTTGTTCCGGTAAAAATAAAAGCCAGATATTATCTGACTTCTATTTTCAAACTTGAAAAAAATTTAAGGATTAATCAACAGATATATACTGTGAGTACGCATATCCTTCCACCCCTTTGGCCGTGCGTATCAGCCACCACTGATCATTGGTTTTATTTATTAAAGTTACTATTTCATTATGGGCTGCTTTCGCAATGATGGTTTGGTCGGTGCCCGGTCCCTTGCGTACATTTAGATTAGATGATGTAGTAACCACTTTCGCCCGTGCCCCGGGAACCATGGCTGAAACATCTATATTAAGGATTAGATCTGCAGATCTGAAGTCGGGATCCAATTTATTATAGATATCCCAAAGATCATCTTTCACCTTTCCTGT
>JBBJOD010000397.1:0-5152 GCA_037721715.1 Chitinophagaceae bacterium
TAGTTTTTCCACAAAATCACTAGGTGTTACTTTTCCTTTCTCAAATTCTTTGAAGAAGTTATTCGCATGGAACTGGTTGAACAGCTGGTTAAAGTTTTCTACCCCCAAGTTGATGAAAGCCTTTTCGGTCTTGTAATAGTCGATGTTAAGAATCACACCACCCAGGTCGAAAATGATGTTGCCTATTTCATTATGGTTGGTTGATGGAAACATTTGTGTTTGCAAACTTAACTGTTTATAGCAAGCAACAAACAACATGTAAGGCTTCTAGTCTTTAGATTGGAACCTTTCAGCTTTTCATCACCAGGTAATCGTCATTAATTTTTAACCAGGTAAGGTTCCATGGCCTTCTGCCATATTACATATCCTTCTGGTTTCATATGTAACATATCATCCAGAAATAGTTCGGGCCTGGCTTTGCCTTCCGCATTTAACATGGGAGTAAATACATCCACAAAACCGGCATTGCCCTGCTGCCACAAATAATTTTTGATGAGCTGGTTTACCTGTTTGGCAACCGGCATAAACTTTTCTCGTGAAGGACTTGGTTTAATGGAAACAAAAACGATCGATGCAGCGGGTAATTTTTTCCTGATCATCTGGAAAAGGGTCTTGAACCGTTCGGTCACTATTTTAGAATCAGCACCACCTGCAATATCATTGTCACCGCAGTAGATCACCACCTGCTTTGGTGCGTAGGGATAAATAACATTTTCAGCATAGCGTATAACATCCGGTAAACTGGAACCGCCAAATCCGCGGTTTATAATTGTATGACCCGGAAACATTTCCTGCATATTGGTCCACTTGGTGAAAGACGAACTGCCTGTAAATAGAATAGCGCCTTTGGGTGGCGGATTGGTACTATCCTTCTGGCTGAATGAAATGATATCCTTGTAGAAAGGCGCTTGTTCATTTTGACCATAGCTGGTTGAAACACTAAAAAGTACGAGTGCTAGAAAAAGAAGAAGATAACGTAACCGCATGTGGTAGTAATTAATTTAATTGAATGAATACTTACAGTTTTTTTATGCAAGTTATTAATACTAAGAATACATTCAATATTATCGGAATTTAGTTAAGCAATCTTAACGAATCTCCTTCACATCCATTATTGCTTCCTTTTAATTTTTTCCAATGCCTGTTTTACATCGGGATCTTTTACCAATGTTTTCCATAAAAGGCCATTCCGGTAATTTTCAATCATAACAACCATCGGCGCCTGGTTTAATGCCATGTATATTTCCGAACACCAGTTGTGCGTAAGGTCAAAAGCATCCCGGAAACCGTATTCGCCCCACAAGAAATGACCGTAGTTGTAATAATAATTCTTCAGTGCTTTCATCGACTCTTTGGAGTGTAGGGGAAAGAGCTGATAGCGCCCGTGGGAGCCATCTTCGCGTTATCCATGCGCAGTACCGGTTCATTGGCGGAATAACCGCCAGGACCGTCGCTGGCCGTTAATCCCCAGCAGCTGTCGCTATAACCCTGGTACTTACCCGGATTTTCTATACAATACCTGTAATTGATCAGCGCTATGTTCCTGTTGTTGCGGAAATAATTGGTGTAAGCATCGGTAATTTGATGTGGGTCTACGGCCAGGTAAGAATAGTGTATGAAAAACAAGGGCCCCCCATTCGACACGCCAACTTCCAGCGATATACCTTTAAAAACTTTACCATTGCTATACATACTTCCATCCGGTGTTTCGCCCCAACCCTTCCTGTATTGTTGTGCGATGGAATCCTGGCTGGCCCAACCACTGTAATACAAAGACGGTTTTACCGGGTGGGAGGGTGAAGCAATCGCCAGCAGGTAGGTAATCATGGTTTCGTTCCACCCGATCAGGTTATGATTGATCACCCAACCCTGGTCGGGAGACCAGTGCCAGTACAGGTATTTGCTGGAAGGATCTTTCAGGTACCAGCTCCATTCTACTTTTTCCCAAAGTCGGGTGATGCTCTCCCTGATACGATTTTCATTCACGTCGTTCTTGTTGAAGTAAGCGCGTGCTGCCAGTAACCCCTGCATCAGGAATGAAGTTTCTACCAGGTCGCCACCATTGTCGCGGTTACCAAAAAAGGGTTCCACCTTGCGGGTTGGCCCGTCAACGAAATGTGAAAAGGCACCATGAAATGTTTCAGTGCCTTCAAGGAAACGGGTTATTTGAAGAAACCTGTCGACCGCCTGCTTCCGAGTGATGAAATTTCTTTCGGCGCCTACTATCAAAGCCATCATACCAAAACCAGCTGCACCCGTTGCAATCATATTTTTTCTGCCGGGGATGTTTTCTTTCGCCAGGCCGCTGACCGATTCAGCACCTTCCCAGTAATAACGAAAACAGGATTCCTGTACCATGGTCAACAGCTGGTCGTCTGTTAGTTTGCGGATTACTGCGGTAAGGGTGGAAGAATAGTTGCTTTCAGAATAATCGTAACCAACCGCCGTGATCTTGTATTGATACAACCTCCCGGTTTCGCCAACAAAATCTGTAAATCGGTTCCTGGATGGCATCATAATACCAACCGGGGCAAAATTATTTCCGTCGGTCGATCGATATACTTTGATGTATTTTATAGTGCTGTCATTGATAGGGTTCCATGAAATATCAATATGCCTGGCAGAACCTTTAGCTGAACTGAGGGAAGGGCTGACTCTAGTAAAAGACGGCAAATTAACCGGCAACATTTCAAGCTGGTCAAGTAATAAGCGATGTTCTAACCCATCATTGCCTGGCTGCAAAAAGTAAATGGCCATGATAGGTACACTTTTCGCATTTCTAAAATCAGCCAGGGGTATTACGACAGTCGCCCATTTACCGGTAGAGAAATTTTTAATATATTTTTGCAGCGAAACCGAATCAGAATAAGTGCTGTTTTCCAAACCCAATTTTATATTTGGTAGGTGGTTAATCAAGGTGGTGGCCGATTGAATAAATATTCGAAAAATTAGCGCATCCGCTTCCCGTACTTTATCCTGGCCCCTGTATACCGGTTTAATGATGGATGCCTCCCAATGCCCATTATTACCATTTACATAATGCAGTTGCAAGGAATTGCCGGGAGTAAAACTGGCAGCGTCGAATACAGGAAGTTTATGCTGCACATTCTTAATCCAGGAAGGAGATTGGTAAGAAGTTTCGCTATAATAATAATGTCCCGTCATGCGGCTGTTATCGAAGATAACCTGGTCATACAAAGGTTCCTGAGCATGCAGGTTGAAAGCCATTATTACGAGTAAGGATAAAGAGGCTTTTTTCATTTGCTTAAATGAGGGCTTTGGAACCCCAGTTTTATCAATCCCTTTTGAACCTGTGAATTTTTCATAAATAGTTTCCACAAAAGGCCGGTACGATAATTTTCTATCATTACAATAATAGGTCCCTGGTCTATGGCCAGGTAAGAATCGGCGTACCAGTTTTCCGTTTCATTGAAAGCGTCCACAAATCCGTATTCCCCCCAGATCTTATCTCCGAGGTCCTCATAAAAATGCCTCAGGGCTTTCATAGAATATTCAGGCGTGTAAGGAAACGCGGAAAGCGCCGCCGTTGGACTGATTACACCTAGGTCTTCGGACGGCGAATGTGCTCCATAACCACGGTGGTTATCGCTGGCTGTGAGTCCCCAGCAGTTTTCACCATAGCCTTTGAACTTTTTGGGATTATCCAGGCAATAGGCCCTGTTAATCAATGTATGGTTCTTGTTCTGTTCGCCATAGTCGGCATAACGGTCTTTGAGCCCGTTAGGATCCAGCCCAAGAAATGAGTAGTGGGTAAAGAATAACGGTCCTCCATAGTCGAAGCCAAGTGGTAACTTGATATCGTAGAAAGTTCTACCGTTTTTAAAAAAATCGCTTTGCGTCCAGCCCCTGTTGTATACGGCTGCGGTCACTGGGTACCTTTCGGCGGAAGCAGCCAGCACATAAGTGATGAGCGCTTCGTTGTATCCTCTTAATGGAAAGTTCATGGCCCAGCCATTGTTAGGCGACCAGTGCCAATACAGCACTTCTTCGCCGCCCTTGGTATACCAGTTCCATTCGACCTCATCCCACAGCCAGCCAATTCTGTTTCGCATGTCCCTTTCCGTTATAGACGTATCATTGAAGTATTGTTGCGCGCAAAGCAGTCCCTGGAACAGAAAAGAAGATTCAACGAGGTCGCCACCATCGTCTTTGCGGCCAAAGCGTATGACCTTACCGGTTTCGCCATTTAGCCAATGAGGAAATACGCCGTGGAAAGCATCGGCCTTCCAAAGAAATTTTACGATTTTCAACATGCGTTTAGCAGCTTCATTACGCGTGATCCATTTTCTTTCGGCAGCTACGATGATGGCCATAATCCCAAAACCGGATCCTCCTGTTGTTACTACTTCGTCGCCATAATCAAAAGAAGTATTGCTTCGCTCTCTTGCCAGTCCACTGACCGGGTGGGCGAAATCCCAGAAATAGCGAAAGGTCTGTTTCTGCACCAGTTCGAGAAGGGCGGTATCTGAAAGGTTCTTTTGTGGGGCTATGCGATTTTTTGAAGCGGGCGGTGGCTGGGCAGTGCGTTTTTGGGCTAAAACAGGTTGAAAGAAAAACGACGAAAGAAAAAGTAAGTGAAAAAGCTGTTTCATATGACAGTTTATATCGTTTAATATTTGACCTCGAAAATTTCTATATGTCCTCTTGGTAGCTGACCACTGACCGTCCATCTTCAACCGGCTGGTTTCTTCAAACTGTAAAACCGGAGTCCTTCATTGTTTGGAGCTACTACCAGCACATGACCATGAGACGCCGTGCGCAACCATTTCAAATCCCTGGTCTCGCCTTTGATATCTATCACTTTGGTATTTTTCCATGCATACCTTCCACTATCTTTCCCAAGCGTAAATGTTGACAGGGCGGCAGCATCGTATCTTCCTTCGTAGGGAATAGCGCCAAAAAAATTTCCCCCTGCGACAAACTGTGTTGAATTGGTAACCCGCTGAAAAGAAAATATCGGCGATAACTGGAGTTCGGGTGAAAGGTCCATGCGGGTAAAAGATCCTTTTCCGTCATTGATGAATAGTGCTGATCCCAATGTTTCCGCTTTTAATTCTTTATAATCTTTGAACAGGTCGAAGAAAATATATTCCACCGTTTTGCCAGCTACCTCACTGTAGGTAAGATAAGC
>JBBJOD010000022.1:0-18171 GCA_037721715.1 Chitinophagaceae bacterium
AAGGTAAAAGTTATTTATATCGTGATACTGGCCCGCCAGTCGAATACTCATAACCAATCACCCCCTGCTCAGAACTTTCCTAAACCTAAGAACATCCGCCTCTGGCATAAGTGGCGAACCGGTTACCAGGTGGTCAACGAACTGCCTGGCGAGGTAGGGTGCCAGTGAGCATCCTTTTGTTCCCATTCCGTTGAAGATGCCCACATTGGTAGACACCGGATGAAAGCCGATAAACGGTCTTCTTTCAATGGTAGCCGGCCTTACTGCAGCCAAATGGTCCATTATTTTAAATGGTAGTTTACAGAAACCTTGTAATTGCAAGATGGTTTTTTTGAGGAAAGTTTCAGTCGGCTTATCATCTGTAAAATGCCATTCATGGGAAGCCCCAATCCAAAATAGGTCATCCTTCCATGGAACAATACTGATGCCTTTCTTTAATAAAACAGGCAGTCCGGCCTGTTGGGTAGGAAGCCCCTGGATTTCAACAATCAGTGCTTCACCCTTGTTGGGCGCAAAGGGAAGATTCTTGAACCAGTTGTTGTGAAAACCGTTATTACCATCGCAAAATATTATCTTATCAGCGTGAATGTCGTTATATTGAACGCCTTTGTCATGGATGGTTAGATTGTCCTGATCAAAATGATTTTCCATCAATTGTTGTTTTTGGACAAGCGCATTTCGGCAGGCCTGCAGAAAAACAGTCAGGTCTACCAGGTAGGAAGGCTGGATTAAACCAAATCCAAAATCATACTGTAGATAATCAAGCCACATCCGGCTATCGGAAGGAAGCGATAAGTATGGTCCATCTGTCGCCAGGCGGTCAAGAAATGCCATACGCATCTGTGGAGTTGGAAAGAAGTCCAGGATACCGATTTCTCTTATGCATTGTTGTCCGCTGTCTCTTTCTATTTCCTGGTAGGCATTCCATGCAAAAGGCATTAACTCGTCAATCATCCACGTTTTTACAATACGCCTGCCAGTTACCGGGTTTATGATTCCGGATGCAATTTTTGACGCAGTTCCTGACCTGGCATCATCGATCACCAGGAACGACTGGTTTCTTTTTTGCAACTCGTGACTTAGAAAACTGCCACATAAGCCCTGGCCTATTATGAGGTAATCTACTTGCATGGGTAATTTTTAAAACATCCATATCACAGCATCAATCAATAGCTGAAAGCTGAGCTATTCCACATTCACTCTTATTCCTTCGCTGTAACTGGAAAATTCAGGTGCATACATACACTGAATGCTCGTTACGCCGTTGCTGAAATTACCCCGGCTGCCAACAAATAAAGGGTACTCAAACACATAAGCTCCTTTTGCCAGCCGGCTAAAAAAGAAATGGGTGCTTGCATCTTTGGCGGTTTCATAATAGCCAAGTCCGCCCTGCCATTTGTAGCTACTCAGCACATTTACCGGCTCCATGCAGGCAGCCCGCAGGTCTTTCATATGAAGGTATTCCATGTCTCTGTCAACAAGTAATTCTATCCTTACTATTATTTTATCACCGGTGCTTAGCGCATCCCCATCTTTTACCGGTTGCAATATAGGACCCCGGTCTGAATTTTTCTGGATAAAGAGTTTCTTGACCAGTTTTAAAGGGGTCGCTGACGTCGTTATTTTATCAAGGTTTTCAAAGTATTGCCAGTATACAGCACCCCATGCGGATTTGCCGTTATAGCCCGCAACTGGGCCAGTATCTTGCTGTGAGGGCGAAGATGGAGAAGTAACCTTCACTGTTATTTCGCCCATTGACGGGTTGACGAAGGGTGCATCAAAAACTTTCTTAAAGTAACCGGTGCCTTCATCGGGAGCAACCTGGATTCTGTTGATAGTTTGATCTCCTAATTTGATTTCTACAAGCGGTTCGGCGCTGAGCCAGTCTGTTCCGGCAAGCAGCAGGGCGTAACAGGCATCAGCAGTCGCTTTCGTTGATTTCCAATGCGTTGTTTGCTTTTGTTTTAACAGCCAGGTACGCAAATCATCTACTGTTTTATTGTCTCCGGAAATCTCACTAAATGCTTCTATCATCAGGCTTTGTGTTTCTACGGGTGCCTGGTACCAGAAATAACCGACCTTGTTTTCTTTCCAGTACATACCCAGTTCTTCATTGGAAATTGAATACTGTTTAAGGGATCGCAGAATATTGCCTGCTGTTTCTACGTCTCCATTGCGGAAAAGTGTAAGCGCGATCATTCCTTCCATGTAGCGGCTCTGTTGAAGCCAGAATTGCCGGGATTGGCCACTGTAATAATTCACTGCTCTGGTATGGTTTGATGCCGTGGTTATCTCTCTGAAAAAGCTCCGCATGTACAGGTATTGCACCTGCAGGTAACCTAAATTATTCAATTTGAGATTCGACTTGTTTTTAACAAGTTGCTGATAGTCTTCCTGCAGGCGTTCATCAAGATAGGCGATGCCAGCTTGTACCATGCCTTGAACTTTCACATTTACCGTCGATGGCAACGCACCCAGTTTTTTCAGGTGACCAATACCGGTAAGTATGTACTGCGTCATATAACGATCGTCTGGACCACCCTTGAACCAGGCAAAGCCACCATTTGAAGTTTGGAACTGCTTTAATGCATCGAGCGAAGATGCCGATTCAATGGCCATTCTAGTCACGTCGAATAACAGGGCGATGTTCTTCCTCTGCTGCGCTTCGTTCTTCGAATCAATCACCCATGGTGTTTCTTCCAATAATACTGATTTTAATTCCTGGTTTATTTGTAAATTGGAGAGAAAGCTCCTTTCGTTTTGGCCCCCTTTTTCACCTGCTGCAGTCTTCCACTTATTGAAGATGTTCATAATACGCGGTGAAGCACCGGCAATTTTTGCAGCCAGCGCGTTGGCGTAGAACTGGTTAAAACTTTGCTCCGAGCATTCATACATTTTGGCTGACAGGTAAGGTAGAGACTGAACCGCATACCAGGCAGGATTGGAGGTGAATTCAACCGTGATTGAGTTGTGATGAAGCGTTTCGCTTGTGCCTGACCGTAATAATTTTTCAAACCTGAAGTTCCTGGTTGCATTTCCGCGAACTGGCAAAGGCATGCTCTCTGTTACGAGCAAAGCGTTTGACAATACAGGTAGAAATGCTTCTTCCGCATCGCTGATAAAAGCGTTTTTTTCTCTCCCGCTTTTTGTTTGACTCGCTGCCAGTGAGTCTGCAGCGTCTAAAGGAGCCTTTGCCACAAAACGATAAATCAAAGCGTTGTTGTATTGGTAGGGAACCTGTATGTTGAAGCTGGCAGCGATGCTTTGACCCGGATCTGCCGTAAAGTATTGGTTAGCTGTCATGTTCTGGAACCAGCCGTCTACCGGTTGCATGGTGGCAGCATTCAACAATTCAAGGTGCACGGTCCCGGTTATCTCCCGGGTTGTCATATTAACTATTTTGGTGCTAAGCGTTATGTGGTCACCTTCTCGAAGAAATCGCGGTGCATTGGGCTGCACCATTAGCTGTTTTTGGGTAATCAAATCCATGGTAGTGTAACCAAATGCAGCTTCCCTGGTTATTGCCAGAGCCTGGAACTTCCATCGTGTTAGCGCCTCCGGAACTGTGAATCCAAATTCGATGGTGCCGGCTGAATCTGTTTTCAGGTCGGGGAGAAAAAAGGCAGTTTCAATAAAATTCCTGCGAAGCTGGTTTACCGGCTCCTGCTGTTGAGGGCTTGCCAGGTTCTTTGATTTGCGTTCCTGGTCCTGGGATGTGTTACCTATTCTTGCATTTACTGTAGAAACATCAGCCTCTCCCTGGCCGGGTGCCATCATCGTTTGCTTTTTTCCTTTACTCATTTCCAGGCCGGGGGCTTCCGATATTAGTGACTGGTCCGCCATCATGTCTGATCGGCCGCGAATGCGAGTATTATAACCCAGGTTATTCAGCGGGATGAAACGATCGTAAATCTTTGTAAAAACATTTCTGCTTTCATGGTGGACATACTTCTGCTGTGATTGGACACCCGTAAAGTTGTTGAAGCCGTTCCACCTGTACAACGCGTTATAAATCGGCCATACGCCGGGAACTGACCAGCTATGCGGTTTGAATTGATCCAGGGAGGCATCGTACATTGATGCCAGCATTTCGGCGGCTACCTTTTCGGTTTTACTACCACTTATCCTTATGCGCCATTTTTCTTCACTACCGGGAAGTGTCTTATCACGGGACGTTTCGTAAGAGACAACCAGCTCTTTGTTTGTCCATGGTACAAGCACCTGGTTAGATAAAAAATGAAAGCGGTTATTGCGAACAAAAAAATGATAAACTCCAAAGCCACCCCGTTCTTTTTCGGTTACTGCAAATTCAATAATTTTCTTTTCATTGTTTAATCTGATATAATTATAAGTGGATGAAGTTGAACTGATACCGGCCTGTTCGAAAGTAGCTGCTTCATGCAGCTGTTTGTCAATATGTTGTATCACATAAAGGTCTGTAGCAGATGAACCGATCCTGGTGTAGGATACATTCCCGGGTTCTGTCGGCTTAATATTTTGCGTGCCCCAGGCATATTGAGGCGCGGGCAATGTAGTCGCTTTTTCATCAAAAAGCTGGATGTATTGCATATCTTTTACTTCTGTTCCCTCTTTGTCTTTGGCAGTTACTTCTATAACGTACCAGCCTTCTTTGAAAGCGCTCTTTCGTATGTAGAACACGCCATTTGGTTTGGATGAATCTAAAGCCTCCAACGATTTTTCGATTTTGCTCCAGGTTCGAAAGTCTGTTTCATGTGCATATTCATCGCTAGGAAACAATTTTAAGTATTCGTCTCTGCCTATTACAAACTGGTCAGGTTCCTCCCAGAATCTTTGGCGTATTAATCTGGAGGGGCTTTGCAGCCGGTGAACGTTTACGTGTACCAGTGCCGGTTCAAAATCACCCATCAAATTTTGGGTTCGGATAGAAAGATATGTCAGGCTATCCTTTGAAATCAGGTCACCTGCCGGAAGATTTATTTTCACCTGCAAAGTTTTATAAGAAACCGGTATAGTTATTTCTCCGCTTCTTGTTTCTCCGTTGATATCAGTAATATCTGCAATAATTTTAAAATCGAAAACGGGGTCGAACTCTTTGTTTATGGTGAGATCTGGAATTGCTTTGAAGCGTACATCGAATTTTCCATTGGCATCAGTAGTGAGCGTACCATTGCTTATTTCCATATTGCTGCCCCGGGGCATTCCCCGTTTCCAGAAAAGCCATGGATAGATGAATCTCGCTTCCCGCACAATACGGTAGGTTACTTTTGCCCCTGAGACATCATTTCCTGCATACGCTTTGGCGAAACCCGAAAAAAAGATGCTGTCATTTACTTTGTATGTTCCCTTAACCTTCTCATAGCCTACATAGAATTTTGGTCGTTTGTATTCTTCCACAGAAAAGGATATTTCGCCTTTCATAGCATCATCAGCCAGCCTGAATTCGCCATTCAATATGTTTTGGGGAAGTGTGAACCTGCCCGAATAAGAACCGAACTCATTAGAGGTGAGTTCTAAAGAGTCTACAGGTTCTCCATTTGCATTCAATAATTTAACCGTTGTTTTTTGGTTAGCATACACTTTGCTTTTCCTCGTTTCAAAATCTTTCGTAATTAATATTCCTTTGAAAAAAACGGTCTGTGACGGGCGATAAATGGAGCGGTCCATAAAAAAGAACGCCTGTGTATGGTTCCGCTCGTATAACAAAGCTGTGCCTGCAACACTGTCTCCGATACCGGCAGTTCTATAAGAGGAATATTGGTTTTCATCCAAAAACAGGCGATCCTTTTTGTAATGAATCTCAAGGCGGATGTTATTATCCTGCCTTCCCCCGGTAGACGGTAATTTAAAATAGCCGTTGCCATCACTCATAACACTACCTGATTTTGACAGCAGGTATTGGCGGGAGTTGTAATCATAGTTTTGCAACCACACCTGTACAGCCGCCTCAGGAAGCGGCTTTCCTGTTTCGCGATGCAGCACGAAATAGTCGTTTCCATTGTTTAGATAGCTAATAGAAGAAACATGGAAATATTGAAAGGCCATCGGGTTATTATCAAGGGAGAAGTTTTCGTTTGTACTTGCCAGTAATGCGTAAGCTCCCACAGGCAATGCATCTACTTTTATTTCCGCACTATGCTGGTGAAAATCTTTTGTTGAAGGGAAGATCTGGCTCCAGTTCCTGTTATATTTTAAGTCCGTCAGTTGTTTCCAGTAAAGATCGTCATTGCGATCGTTTAACTGCTTTTTTAAGGGTTCTGTTAAGGGAATGATGCGAAAGTACACTTTGCCGATGTTGCGGAAACTGACCATGGTTCTGAATGGCAGGTCCGGCAGGTTTACTTTTTCCGTTTGCAGGGTAAGTTCCTGGTGGCGGATTTGCTGCAATAGGGCCAGGCAATTCGATTTTCCTTCACTGGCAACTTTTTGCTGTACAATCTTTTCACATATTAAAACCGCAGCCTGGTATTCGTACCGGTAAACCGTGTCTTTTAAGGGGTTATACTGCGCGGCGTTTTTTACATGCCATTGTGCAAGCAGGTAGGATGCCTGCGTTGCTGCCGGTTGACTGGCATATCGTTGTATTAAATGCTGCAGTGCATTTACATACAATGCTTCTTTATTTTCCATAACTCCATACTGGTAAGCTAAAGACAGCCTGGCAATGTCTGCGTCTATCAAAGCGTCGGGACTGGCATCTGTTGCGTGAAAGCGGATTAATTCCTGGTAAATAACGATCGCTTTATGAAGTAATGACGATGAGTCTCTTGTTGATATAGAAAGGCCACCGAATTTCTGTGCAGGGGAGAAATAATTTTCATCGGCTATCGTAAAGGCATAGGCAGGTTTTATGACATCCCTTTCGTCGTTGCGAAAATAGTCGAGTGCCCGATTCGCAAGCAGGTCGTATAATGTCGGTCGCAGGTATCTGGCATTTCCTTTAACTATCAACGCATCAAAAGGCTCTAACCTGGTTTTTTGTAGTGAAATGGTATTTTGAACAGATGCCAGGTAAAGGCTGCTGATTTTGGAATGGAAGTCTGAGACAGACCAGCTGCTTATGTGGTTAAATTTAGCTGTGGCAATGGTTGTCCGGTTGTAAAGTTGCCACCTGTTTTGCTGGAAGTAATGCCAAACTTTTTCTGCCAGCACGCTGTTTAGTATGGCTGCTGCCGTTGTATTTGAAGTTTTAATCTCTGTTTCCAGCGCCTCGAGACCCCTTAATGCTGCATCTTCTTCCACCGATTCGCGCAGGCTCATTTGAAAAACCAACGCTTTGATAAGCTGGGCATCCTGCCTTTCTTTTTTTGCTAAAACGTAGATAGCATCAACAACATTCTGCGCGTCTTTAATAAGCCCTTTTGCAGTCAGTTCATTTACGTTCGTCCAAAGAATGCTATACTTTTTTTGCAGCTGTGCTTTGCAATCTGGTAGTAATGAAAGGTGGAGTAACAGTAAAAAAAATATGTTAACGGCCAAACGCATTGTTTAAATGTTTTATCAAAGTTAACTAAGTCTCTTAAAGATGCAGGATAACTGTGAATTGCATAAGGCGATGCTAAACCTTGTTGTGCGGGGCGGTAACTGGTAAGCGGTAGCTGAATCCATTTAACTTTTTTTTGGGAGGCAGGGAGGGTAACTGCAATAAACTTTATATCCACAATCGGATCTATTATTTCATGAAAAAATGTTACAAACAATAAAAATAAAATAATGAAAAATTTAATTGCACTTATAACTACTTTCTTTTTAAGTCTTGCGTTATTTGCCAACAAAAACCCGGGCCGCCTGGTAATAACCAATATGGAAAATACCACACTGCGTATAACTGTAGACGGGAGAAAATACGACGGCATAGATAAGACGCTTACGCTTAACGATCTCTCGGCAGGTGATCATCATATAAAAGTCTACAAGATCAGGCGGGGCTGGTTTGCCAATGATCAACTGATGTATTCATCTGCTGTATTTTTTAACCCTGGTTACCAGGTAATATCGTTATAAATCGTTCGGGTGATGTGTCACTGGCAACACAGCAATACCGGAGAAAAGGACGGAAATCAGATCGTGATGACGGAAGGAATAACGAGTATGATAAAAAGCCTTCGCGGGATAGCAGAGACCGTTACCCTTCAGGCAGGTATTAAAAATTTATTTTCACAGGTAAGTTTTATAGGCAGTCGATAGCTCCCCCGTCCAGAGAGCTATCTGATTTTAAAGATGTGATGAACTATTTAATGAAGCGGTTTATCAACAGCTTGCAGACCGGTTAATCAACAATCCTGTTCAATCCATTAAAAGTGAAATTTGTCTCCATCAATTGCTTTTCAATCTGGCAGGTAAGATTATCAGATCCAGCGCTTTTCATTCGTGTAATCAATTCAGTTTATACGGTTCTGTGTTGGGCTCAAAGTAGTTAAAAACCGGGTTGTCGTTTGTGCATTTGGGATAGCATGCCTGTAAAAATAATGTTATTGTGAAAGATAGAGGGGTATCGAAGGAGTATGCAGTTTTAATTTGCCAGGTTGCAGGTTGACGGGTTTTGTCTGGAAGAACATTATTACTTTTAAACATTAAATGGTATATTATTAATGCAATAAACTTTAAACGCTCCGTTGAAAGGACAAAAAGAATGATGATTCGTCAATTGCCTACTCAAACATGAAAACCGTCTTTTGACGACAAAAGCAGCTTCGCGCCAGCATTTTTACCATCCCGTTTTTGTTAACCAATAATGGTATGAATGAGAAGAAGGGCTACCAGGTAGGCCATGACGAATAACGTAAACCTGCTGCCACCTTCATGAATGGCTGTAATTAGCCTGGCATCATTGTAGATGAGCAAGGCAATTACCCCGACGAACACAATAATATTTATGTTCTTTCCTAAATGGTGATCCTTTGTAAAAAAAGGTTTTGAAAATCTTCCTTATCAGTCTTGCCATTAATCCTTTCATTTCCAGGTGTTGATGATAAAAATTATACTTTGGCATAAAAAAAGCCGCCCCTTTCGGGCAGCTCATATTCTTTACGATCATTCACTTTATTTATTTATGACTTCGGCCATCTTTTTTCCTATATCTGCCGGGCTTTGAACAACATAAATACCGCATTCTTCCATAATTTTCATCTTAGCAGCTGCCGTATCATCTGCGCCTCCAACAATTGCACCGGCATGACCCATACGGCGGCCCGGAGGAGCAGTTTGACCTGCAATGAAACCTACTACTGGTTTGGTGCCGTGCTCTTTTATCCAGTTAGCTGCATCTGCTTCCATGCTGCCCCCGATTTCTCCTATCATGACAATGCCATCGGTGTTAGGGTCCTTCATCAACAGTTCTATCGCATCTTTGGTAGGAGTGCCAATAATTGGGTCGCCGCCAATACCTATGGCTGTAGATATACCCAACCCGGCTTTTGCAACCTGGTCTGCAGCTTCATAAGTAAGCGTTCCAGACTTAGAAACGATACCTATTTTGCCAGCTTTAAATACGAAACCTGGCATGATGCCTACTTTGCATTCATCGGCAGTAATAACGCCGGGGCAGTTAGGCCCAATTAAACGGACGTTCTTTCCGAGTAAATAATTTTTGGCATTAACCATGTCCTGAACCGGTATGCCTTCAGTGATGCATACGATCAGCTCAACCCCTGCATCAGCAGACTCCATAATGGCGTCTGCAGCAAAGGCAGGAGGAACAAATATGATGGAAACATTGGCCCCGGTTGACTTTACACATTCAGCAACTGTATTAAATACCGGGCGGTCGAGATGCGAACTGCCACCTTTACCGGGAGTAACGCCCCCGACTACCTGGGTACCGTACTCTATCATTTGAGTAGCGTGAAATGTACCTTCAGTACCGGTAAAACCCTGAACCAAAATTTTAGAATTTTTATTTACTAAAACAGACATGTTGAGTTGAGTTAATTGTGGGCAAAAATAGGGGAAAAATTATTTGTTTATTTTGATTTATAATGGGGTCTGGTAGTAGGTATGCAATAATAAATAATTTCGCCAGACATCTGAAATTTACCCAACAAACACGCCAGCACGGCATCTTTACGACGAGGGAGCATCGTTGAAAGGGCTGGCATTCGGGTTATTCATTAATTCATTCATGTCCCTGTCATTATTAATTTTCCCGGCTACCTCCAGCATTCGCATGTCTTTGGCATCCTTTAAAAATTCGGACGCAAAGATAAATTCGTTCAGCATTTCATTTTTACTAAAGATGATTTCCTGGTTATTTCCTTCCCATTCTTTTAACCCCTGGTGCATGTAAATAATGTTATCACCCACTTCCATTACGCTATTCATATCATGGGTGTTAACAACAGTCGTGATATTGTACTCAACGGTAAGTTCCTGTATCAGCTTGTCGATAACCAGTGAGGTTTGCGGATCAAGACCTGAGTTAGGTTCATCACAAAACAGGTACTTGGGATTTAAAACGATGGCCCTTGCGATGCCGACCCGTTTCTTCATGCCACCACTAATTTCTGCAGGGAACTTTTTATTGGCTTTTTCAAGGTTCACCCTGTCCAGCACTTCATCTACGCGCTTTCTTTTCTTACGGTAGTTCCAGTCTGTGAACATGTCTAACGGGAACATTACGTTTTGTTCTACCGTAAGGCTGTCGAACAAGGCCGATCCCTGGAAAAGCATCCCAATCTCTTTACGGATCTCTTTCTTTTCTTCATCTACCATAGTAGTAAATGATTTCCCGTTATACAAAATGTCACCGCTGTCCGGTTGAAACAATCCAATCAGGCATTTCATCAAAACCGTTTTCCCACTTCCACTTGTACCGATAATGAGGTTGCATTTACCATCGTGCATTTTAGCACTAACATCATTGATGACTATTTTATCGCCAAATCCTTTTTTTAAATTCTTGACTTCAATCATAACCTAACCGCATTTAGCTATTAAATTCCAACGCTTCCAATCATTTGTTACAACAGGATCGCTGATAAAATATAATCTGCAAATAATATCAGGATACAGCTTACCACTACCGACCGGGTGCTCGACCTTCCTATTTCAAGTGCACCTCCCTCAACATAGAACCCGAAATAGGCAGGCACACTACTGATGATAAAGGAAAAAGTATATGCCTTCACGAGGGCAAAGAAAACATTATATGGCACGAAATTTTGCATCAATCCCTTATCGAATTCATCGCCAGATAAAATGCCGGAGCCAACTCCGGCAATACGGCCACCGAGTATTCCTAAACCGGTGGCAATCACCACCAGCATTGGTATAACGAGCATTGCGGCAACTATTTTTGGCATTATCAGGTAAGCCTTTGTATTAATGCCCATGATTTCAAGGGCATCAATCTGTTCGCTCACCCGCATGTTGCCAAGTTCGCTCGCGATTTTACTACCAACTACCCCTGCCAGCACTATACAGACGAGTGTGGGAGCGAATTCGAGAATTACTGTGTCCCGCACAATCTGGGCAATCGAAGCCTTTGGAATAAGGGGGCTCACCAACTGGTAGGCCGTTTGCACGGCAGATACAGCGCCAATAAAAAAAGAGATAATGGCAACAATTCCTAAAGAACCGATTCCTATATCTGAACACTGGTGCATGAATTCCTTCCAATAAACCTTATAGTTTTCGGGTTTGGTAAACATACCTTTCATGAGCAAAAGAAAGCGGCCGATCTCCGAAAAAATTTTCATTTCAGTTGATATATTTAGGTTTCAAAGCGCAAGAACCGCCTGATGCCTGTTGTTGTAAGATCAATTTACATCATTCTTCATTTCCTTTTTCTAACCAGTTCATTCATTTAAGTAATTAAGGGCTTTTATTTATCCCGCACTTTTCTGAACCTGTTCCACCAGCGTGATCTTTTAATTCTTTCTTCTTCCGAAACTTTACATTTTATCTGGGCATCTACCACGGCAATCAGCGCCATGTTATAAATGCTTCTGACAGAACTGCCTAATTGCAAAACATGTACTGGTTTTTTTAGTCCGAGCAGGATGGGCCCAATAGCATCTGCCCCTCCCACTTCTTTCAGCAGGTTATACGCTATGTTGCCTGCAGCAAGATTCGGGAAGATCAATGTGTTTACATCCAGGTCGGCCAGTTCACAAAACGGGTAATTGTCGCGCATGATTTCGGTGTTAAAGGCAAGGCTGGCCTGCATTTCGCCGTCAACGATCAACGAAGGGTTCCTTTTTTTAACAATATCCCGGGCCTCCGCCACCAGTTTTGCTTCGGGTGAATTGCTGCTTCCGAAATTGGAGTAACTTAACATGGCGATACGCGGTGTTACGTTAAAATTCCTGACTTCTTTTGCCACCATTAAGGTAATATCAGCCAGTTCTTCCGCCGTGGGATTAAAATTTACGGTGGTATCTGCCATGAACAACGGGCCTTTTTTTGTTAACAGCAGGTACATGCCAGCTATTTTTTTTACACCCTCTTCGGTTCCGATGGTTTGCAGTGCAGGTCGAATGGTATCCGGATAATTCTTGGTAAGGCCTGAAATCATTGCATCCGCATCACCGGTTTCTACCATCATGCATCCGAAATAATTCCTGTCTTTCATCTCTTTGATGGCCTCGTAGTGATTATAGCCACGACGTTGCCTTTTGCGGAAAAAAATTTCCGCATACTGCTTCCTTTTCTCTTCCTGTTCGTCGCTACGGGAATCTATTATTGGAAGCCCTGTTATATCGATATGATTTTCGAGCGCTATTGCACGTATAGTTATTTCATCGCCCAGGAGGATGGGGTAAGCAACCCCTTCATCTAAAACAATCTGGGCCACCTTCAGCACTTTAATATTATCTGCTTCGGCAAATACCAGGCGCCGGGGGTCCTGGCGTGCCTTGTTGCCAATGGCACGCATTACCTGGTTGTCAAGACCTAATCGCCGGTTCAGTTCTTCGGCATATGCCTCCCAGTTTTCGATGTTTTTCTGAGCTACACCGCTTTCCATGGCGGCCCTTGCCACAGCTGGCGCTACCGTTACCAATAATCTCGGGTCAAGGGGCTTGGGGATGATGTAATTTTCTCCAAACGTTATGGTTTTTTCATTGTACGCCAGGTTCACAATATCAGGCACGGCGCTTTTGGCCATTTCAGCCAGGGCCATTACCGCTGCCAGTTTCATAGCTTCGTTGATCTGTGTAGCCCTAACATCCAGCGCGCCGCGAAAGATGAAAGGGAAGCCCAATACGTTGTTTACCTGGTTAGGATAGTCGCTGCGCCCGGTTGCCATTATAATATCTTTTCTTGCAGAAGTGGCCGCTTCGTATGAAATTTCCGGGTCAGGATTAGCCATCGCGAATACGATGGGATTCTTGGCCATACTTTTCACCATATCCTGCGTAACAACATTTCCTACGCTAAGGCCTACGAACACATCCGCTTCTTTCATTGCACCAGCCAGGGTAATATCAGGCATGGCGGTGGCAAACTGGCGTTTGTTGGCTTCAATGTCGGTTCTGCCTTCGTGAATCACCCCATCCTTATCGAACATGGTGAAGTTCTCTGGCTTGGCTCCCAGCGCTTTGTACAAGAGCACACATGCCATCGCTGCCGCGCCGGCACCATTGATAACAAATTTGGCACGACCTATCTTCTTTTTTTGCAGCTCCAGCGCATTCAACAAGGCTGCACTGCTGATGATAGCGGTACCATGCTGGTCATCATGCATGACGGGTATCTTCAGTTGATCCCTTAATTGCTTTTCTATATAAAAACATTCAGGCGCTTTGATGTCTTCCAGGTTGATTCCGCCGAAAGTAGGCTCGAGGGCCTTGACTATCTGAACAAATTTTTCCGGATCTGTTTCGTTGATTTCAATGTCAAATACATCAATGTCTGCGAAGATCTTGAAAAGCACGCCTTTGCCCTCCATCACGGGCTTGCTTGCCTCCGGGCCAATGTTTCCAAGGCCTAATACCGCCGTGCCATTACTAATTACGCCTACCAGATTACCTTTGGCGGTATATTTATAAACATCCTCTACATTTTTGAAAATCTCTTTACATGGCTCTGCAACACCCGGGGAATATGCCAGCGACAGGTCACGCTGGGTTTTGGCATCTTTTGTTGGAATAACTTCAATTTTTCCTGGTCGGCCCTTGGAATGATAATCCAATGCCTGTTCTTTCCTTAATTCTTTCTGCATAGGTTCATTTTAAGTTCCTGCAACCGGATATTTAAAGTTGCATGCCCAGGCTTCTTTCATTCTTTTTAATTAAATTTGAAAGCATTCAAGTGTGCAAAATACAAAAATGCCGCTGAATGAATTGATAAGAAAATGGAAGGTGATAATAATCGAAACCGTCGCTTGGGGCGTAAATGTAAAATTTTCTGTTAAGTTATATTATCTCAGGATTTAACATTCCCAGTAATTGTATATTTAGATGCTAGAATTAAAAGCAAATCTGTGACTATGCGAATTTCAGTTCTCGTGTTAATAGTGGCTACAACCTTAGTAGCAGTTTCCTGTCAAAAAAAGTCGGAGATTAAGCTGGGTGAACTGCCTGTAACACCCAGTACAGGCACCAGGCTGGATCTACTAAAGGATTCAGTATACCTGTATTCAAAAGAGGTGTATTTATGGAGTGAGGTAATCACTCCTTATGCAGCGTTCAATCCCAGGGGTTATAGCGGTTCAACCGAGATCAAATCGGCGCAGCAAGTAATTGATGGCATCCGTGCACTTCAACCGCTTGACAGGTTTAGTTTTGTTACCACACAAGCTGAATCAGCAGGCCTGCAAACCGGAGAGGACAAGGACTATGGTTTTTTTATCAAAGCCGCAGCTGTTGACAAGGCTTTGCCATATGATTCTGTTTACTGGTTTGTAACTTATGTGTATGCCAACTCATCTGCCGGCAGTGCCGGGGTGCAGCGAGGCTGGATCATTAACGCGATCAACGGTTCACAAATTGACTACTCTAACAACTCAATACAGCTGCTCAATAACACTTTCTTTGGCACTGCAACCACCGCGTCTTTCCAATTTATTAAACCCGATGGTACAGTGGCCGGCCCTTTAAATTTGTCAAAATCTTCTTTCGTTGCCAACGCAGTGTTGCATAGAAGTGTTTTAACATCGGGTGCCAAGAAGGTTGGTTACCTTGTCTTCAACCAATTCTTTGGACTGCCTGCTCGTAAAGAACTTGGGGAGGCATTCACCTATCTCCAGGCACAGGGAATTAATGAACTGGTGGTTGATCTTAGGTATAACCCGGGTGGATCAACACAAACGCAGGATACGCTGGCAAACCTGATAGCGCCAGTTTCTGCAAACGGCAAAACCATGTATAAATATATCTATAACTCAACCCTTCAGCAGAACAAACACCAGCTGATACGTAAGAAATTAGGTTATGGCGATTTTTTCAAAGAATCAAATAATACGCAGGTATTCAAAAAGGCTGGAAACCTTAACCTAACCAGGGCATTTTTTATTGTGACCGGTTCTTCCGCTTCAGCGAGCGAACTTTTAATCAATAACCTGAAACCGTATATGGATGTAAAGGTATTGGGTGATACCAGTTATGGTAAGCCAGTCGGTTTTTTTCCAATACCGATTTATGAATATGCTATTTACCCTATTTCTTTTAAGACGGTAAACAGTGTTGGTAATGCCGATTATTACAACGGATTTGCTCCAGATGCCCTGACACCTGACGGCGTTAACAAAGCCTGGGGAGATCCAGCTGAACCCTCGCTGGGTACCGCGCTTAAGTACATCACCACTGGCACTTTTAGGTTGACAAATTTTTCAAATGATGATACGCAGATGAGGATAAACAGCGCCCAGTTACTTGAGCCCTCCCAGCGTAAGTTGGAGAGCAGGAAGTTTAGTGGAATGTTCCAGGAAAGATGACCGGAGGCAGTAGAACGCTGCTGGTCTAAGATGAATTTATTGTGAATGGATGGTAGCTGATACCATCCATTTTTTTGCCTGGTCAAAAATTGAAGAACTGGTTAGTTTATTTTCTTCTGGTTCCTGTTTTTTACAGGAGGTGTTTTTTTCGACCTTATACTGATAGAATCATGGTGAGCGATAACCTCGGGCGATGCCTGGAGTTGTTTCTTTTTTATTTTTCGGGCGTGCACCTGGTCGGCTTGTGATGCAGCTTCCGCCATCTCTTTTGCCGGTTTTACAGGAGTTTTATCTTGCGCTGACATAGTGTTACTGATAATTAAAATGAAAAAGGTAAGAATGAGCGGGTATGTATTACTTTTCATATTTTTTCTTTAATAGACTGGTGATGCAACAGCAAGAAAGTCCGGCACCTGTTAAAGAATTAATAAAGATGAGGCAATAGTGCATTATCCTGGTTGACTGGTCATTCTACCCGGAGCTCTCCAGAGCACCGGATCTTAAGGGTGAATGCTGGCGCCTAACCAGGCCATAATTCCTATGCCGTTTTCAATCGCTCTTTCATCTACATTAAACGTCGGCGTATGTACGCCTGAAGTAATGCCTTTTTGCTGGTTCATGACGCCCAGCCTGAAAAAGCAGCCGGGAATAACCTGCGAATAGTATCCAAAATCTTCTGCGCCCATTCTCAATTCGGTTTCTGAAACATTCTCAACGCCGATAAAGTTTTCAGCCTCCCTGCGGGCTTTGTTATTAAGGGCTTCATTATTGTACACTGTTGGGTATCCTATGTCAATATGAAGGTCTAATTCGGCACCCATGCTTTGCACCAAAAGCGTAGATTGCCGGCGGATAAGCTCATGGGCAGCAAGCCTCCATTCTTCATCCATTGCACGAAAGGTGCCCATCAGTTTCACCTCGCTTGGTATTACATTGGTTGTATGCCCTCCCTGTATAGAAGTTATGGACAGTACAGACGGTGAAAACGGGTTCCTGTTGCGACTGATAATTTGCTGTAATGCTACTACCAGGTGTGAAGCTACCAGCACCGTATCAATGGTGGTGTGTGGAGCCGCAGCATGGCCACCTTTACTACGAATGGTGATATATATCTCATCAGCACTGGCCATTACTTTTCCGCCCCGGAAACTTAATTTACCGGTTTCAAGAGAAGGGTGTACATGAAGTCCAAAAATAGCTGCCGGTTTAGGGTCTTCCAGAACGCCTTCTTTTATCAGGAGGCTGGCACCACCAGGATTGCGCTCTTCACCTGGCTGGAAAATCAGTTTAATGGTGCCTTCCCATTCGTTTTTTAGTTCTTGCAGAATTTTTGAAGCGCCCAGCAATATGGTGGTATGAACATCATGGCCACAGGCATGCATGATGCCTTCGTTTTTTGACTTGTATAAAACGTTGTTTTCTTCTTTAATGGGTAGTGCATCCATGTCAGCCCGCAAGGCAATTAATTTCAAACCAGGATTTCTTCCTTCTATAATACCCACCACCCCGGTGTTGGCTTTAATTACATAAGGAATATTATATGCTGAAAGTTTTTTTTGAACAAACAGAGATGTTTCAAATTCCTGGTAGCTCAGTTCCGGGTTTGCATGTAGATGGCGACGAACTGCAATAAATTCCGCCGAGTATAAGCTAGCCAGTTGTTGAATTTGATCTTTGAGCATAATTTTCTTACAGCCGCAATAGTTTGGCGGGCCAGGCATTGTTATGTCCGGGTCATTTAAAGAACGAAGGTATAATTATGCGGTGAATTTTAAGGAAACCGGCAGGATACTAATTATCCACGATTTCAACTTCAGGCCTTACTTCAATGATGTCTCTTACGATGAAAACAGTATTTTGGAATTCGCCAGAAAGACTCTTCTGGTAATCTTCCGCTTCCTGGCGCGATTTGAAGTTGCCCACTTTTAATCGGTAGTAGGGTGATTTGTACTGAAGATAGGCTTTCAGTTCAGGGTATAGTTGGTATATTTTTGTCTTGGCTATTATTGCATCACCCCTATCGATAGTATTAATGACCTGTAGCCGGAAACCGGGCATGCTGCGACGGTTAAGCCGGGTAGTTTCTTCGTTAATCTGCGCCTGCTTTTTTACAAGGAGGCTTATCCGAGGGTCTTTTTGCACCGTGACGGTTCCTGAATCACTTTGTGCGTAAGCATTGATAGTGGTAAACGCAAATAAAAACAATAGCAATCTCATCATATTAAATATTCTTCGACTGTTCTGATGAACAAGTATCCTGCCAAATTCCGGGGGGAACGGTGAGTGAGTGATGAGTGATGAGTGAATGGTGAATGGTG
>JBBJOD010000398.1:0-5143 GCA_037721715.1 Chitinophagaceae bacterium
AGTCTGTGCTGATGTTGCATCCAGAAAACACTATGCCTTTTTGTGCCAGGAACTATACTATCACAGACAAGGAAGGAAACAGATTGTTTGAAAAAATCGGGAACTACCAGACTCGTAACAAAGTTCGATTACCCATGCCTGTTATAACTACTGAATTGAAGTTTCAATTTGAACAATCATCACCAAACGTGCCTGTTTCGCTTTTTGAGATCAGGTGTTATGCGGATGGAGGGGAACAATCAGTGTAGAAATAGGCACAAGCAGGAAGATCGTATAGAAGGAATAATTTTTGTCTGAGAACTGGCGCAAGTGTTCCAACGTGCTTATCAAAAGGATGATCGAATCATCAGGAAATGCCTGTTGAACCTTGTGCCTGCCTGGATACGGTAACCGCAAAGCACGAAAAGGATTGAACCAGGATGGCAAAATAAAGTCCTCTATTCCGGTACCTTTTCATCCGGTAAAACATCACTTAAATGTTTCATGATCGGAGTTGCAGTGATTCCGTGTATAAACACTGATATGAGTATGGTAAAAGCTACCACGGACCACAACTCTTCTTCATACTTAAAACCGATTTCGCCAAAAGCAAATGCCAGGTAGAACACGGACCCCATTCCCCTGATACCAAAAAAGCTGATAGCCAGTTTCTCTTTATAATGAAAGGTCGACGGGAAATAGCTTGCATAGACAGCTAAGGGCCTGATGATAAAAAGAAATAAAAAAGAGAATAAAACCATCTTCCAGGTAAGCGCATCGAGCACCCCGTTTACAAGGCTTCCGCCAAATAAAACGAGCAGCACTGCCACCAGTAATCGTTCAGTTTGATCTATAAAAGAGTGCAGCTCTTCATGATATTCGTGCCCCTTTTCGGAATGCCTAAGTGTAATGGCGCAAACAAACACTGCAATAAAACCATAAGCGTGTAAAAGCTCTGTGCCCCCATAAACCAGTAATGTTAGAGCGAGTGCTACAAAACCATCATTCGTCTGCAGGATACGGAATTTTTTAGAGACACGGAACAATAAGAATCCTGCTGCCTTTCCGCATAAGGCGCCGATCGCTATACCTGCAATAATTTTGTAGAAAAAATAATATCCAACCCAATTTACAAAGTTTACGGGTTCCCCGTTTGCAATCAAAGCAAGTGTTATGGCAAGCCAGGTGAAGGGAAATGCCATTCCATCGTTCATTCCGGCTTCCGCTGTCAGTGAAAATTTTGTTTCCGATTTCTTTCCTTCGTTGGGTGGGCCAACCTGCACATCAGAAGCAAGCACCGGGTCTGTCGGTGCCAGTACAGCCCCCAGCAAAAGCGCTGACGCCAGGTCGAGATTCAACAGCGTGTATCCTACGAGCCCGGAGACTGAAATGCAAAGCAACATGGCAATACTTATGAGCCTTAGCGGAACTGCCCAGTTCTTCCACGAAAAACGCCTGTCTATCTTGATACCCGTGCCCATTATAGATATGATCACTACCATTTCGGTCAGGTGAACCGTTATTTCTTTATTGTTGGCAGGATCCGGGTCAGGCAGGTATTTACTAAAAAACAGGTAAAGAACAACACCTCCTAACAAATAAATGATAGCGTATGAAATACCGGTGCGTTCTGAAATAGCAGGCATCCATGCCATGCTAAGCGCCACCAAACCTATCAGTGTTATCAACAAAAAATAATTGTGCATTAAAAGGTAGTTAATGATGTATCACTTGCTGCCGTTATTTTTATACCCTGGCCTTGTACCTTGTGCTTCTAGGTTCTTCAGCAATCGCCCAAGCTTCCCTGCCTCACTGGAAAATTTTTGGAGGAGGTTATTTTTCTCAGCGGTATCATGGGTTAAATGATACAATTGAGCGGTTGATGACAATCCTGTTTCCACATCTTTATCTTTAAGCCAGGGAGGTACCGTTTTGGTTTGGGCGGCGATGTATTTCCAGGCGCCGTTTCTTAGTGCCAGCGTAAATGCTTCCTCCACCATTAATTTCCGTCCGGACGAAGATCGGCCAAGCAGGGCCGCAAGCATATTGAAACTATCCGGAGCCTCGTTGTTGCCCAACGACTGACCGGTTAATGCAACGAACGACGCGTAAAAGTCTACCTGGTTAATAAGTGCATGGCTAACGCCCGGTTTCACCTTTGATGGCCAATACACGATAGTAGGCACACGAGTACCACCTTCATAAGCGCTGTACTTTCCTCCCCTGAATGGCCCGGAAGGCCGATGGGTACCGGCCATTTTCTCTGACTGGTCGTCGTAACCATCATTGAGTATGCCACCATTGTCACTGGTAAAAACCAAAAGGGTATTTTCAGATAGTCCTAATTTCTCCAATTCTTTTATTATTTCACCCGTGGTCCAGTCCATCTGCACAATGTCGTCTCCTCTGCTACCCATGGTAGTGGCACCTTTAAACATTGGGTGGGGAGCGCGGGGTACATGAATATCTGTGTATGACAGGTAAAGAAAAAATGGCTTTTTTTTATTCCTAGTTAAAAAATCCCTGGTTTTGTTAATTAACACGTTGGCAATTTCTTCGTCTTTCCACCACGCGGATCGTCCACCTGAAGTATAACCAATCCGGCTGATACCGTTGATGATCGTGTTGCTGTGCTGGGTATCCGCTTTTACCTTTAACAACTCCGGGTGTTCGAGCCCGGTAGGCTCATTGCCAATCTTATGTTCATAATTTACCAGGATCGGATCTGAAGTATCAAGATTGAACACGTTATGATTTTCTACAAACACACAGGGAACCCTGTCAAGCGTTGCCGGTATAAGGAACGAATAATCGAATCCCAGTTCAAGCGGGCCTGGTCTTATGTCGCCGTTCCAATTGATTGTTCCGTTTCCGAGCCCGAGATGCCATTTGCCAACTACCCCGGTAGTGTATCCAGCTTCTTGTAATCTAGCAGGCAAAGTGGGCGTGCCTGGTCTTATTAATAAAGGCGCGTCGCCAGGCAATATTGCTGCGTTGTTTCTAAATGCATAACTGCCGGTAAGCATAGAAAACCTTGAAGGTGTGCAGGTAGCGGCCGAGCAGTGTGCATCTGTAAAACGGATGCCGTTTTTTGCAAGCCTGTCTATGTTAGGAGTTTTAACTTTGTCGGCGCCATAACATCCAAGGTCGCCATAGCCAAGGTCGTCTGCATAAATAATGATGATATTAGGTTTCGAAGCAATGCTGCCCTGCGAATAAAGCAAGGTATTCATTGCTATCAACACGGTGCATAGAAAGATTTTTTTCATAGTTGGATGTTAATCTACGGTACGTAACAGGTGTTCGAATAATTTATTCCGCGTATTCAAAAGTGTTAGGTACCAGGCCCAGGCTCCCTAAAAAATCAAGGCAGGCTGCTTTTACATCATAGGAAATATTTTTGTTTTCATAGAGCGCTGTAACGGTAGCTACAAATGGCTGTTTATTTGTTGTATACAGGAGGTAGTTAATGGCCATTAGCGAAAGCCTCTGATCTTCGTTGCTACAAAATTTCCTGAGGTTGGCTGCTGCCGTAGTATCCTTAAAAAATTCGTATGCTATTGCGGATGCGGTGATGGTAACGGGCGCATAGGCATCACCCATAGCGCCAACAAGGGCCAGTTTGTAAGGATCAAGGGCCGCCTTATGCTGACACCTTAAACCAATGATGGCCCAATAGCGGATGATGTTATTGTTGCTGGCTAGTAATTTAACCTGCTGCCGGGCAATACTGTCTGATCGCAATCCTGAAAGAGCCGCTACCGCGTAGATTTGCTTAAGCGGATACGCGGTGTTGTTCAACCGGTATTCATAGGGTGTTGTAACTGCAGCTAGCCGGCCTATTTCATATTCAGGTAAAAACATGACATCTCTTGAACGAAGCACCTCGTTGTCGAGCTGTTTTCGCATGAGCTGTAAAACAGGCTGTGATCCGGCGTCTTTAACAAGGTTATGCGTTTCCCATTTGTCGTTTTCAATATCAAACAAAAATTCTGCGGGCCGGTCAGCAAAAAGGCTTTTCTGCAAGTTATCCAAACTACCTGCAGCAAGGTCTTTGCGCATTTGTTGCTTGATGTCACCAATTTCCATATAGCGTATATACCTTGCTTCAGGCATGAAAGGCATATAGTTGCGTGAATAAATATATTTGCCGTTGGTAACGCTCCTCACCATATCAATGCCATTATCAGAGCGGTCGCTGGAAATTACCAGGTGGTCTACTTTTTTGGAGCGATTGATGCCGGTCAGTATGCGGCCCTTCATGTATTCCGGAATGTTTGCACCAGCCAGGTCAAGCATGGTAGGTGCCAGGTCTTCAAAGTCGATGAGCTCATTAGTTACCAGGCCGCCTGTTCCCCAGGGCGACAGCTGTTTGTACATTGCCGGAAACCACGCGATAAAAGGAACCCGGTAGCCAAGGTTGATGCCATTTGTTTTGCCTCTGGGTATGCCTTCGCCGTGGTCGGCGAAGCAAAAGATAATGGTACTGTCTGTAAGTTGATCCTGTTTCAGGCGTTGCAGCAACTGGCCGATTTTGTTATCAGTTAGTTTGATAGCATTGTAAACCCTGGCGAATTGTTTGCGCATTTCAGGGTTGTCTTTGTAAAAAGGAGGCATGGTGAAGGCATTGTCTCCAATAATGTCATTAGCGGGAAGTTTATTGAGGACCTGCTTTACATAGGTAGCATATGGTGCCGTCATTGTTCTCGACTGGTGCGAATCCATAAAATTAAATACGGCAAAAAACGGCTGCCCTGGTTTCCTATCCCACCATCCGGCTTTCTCTGAATTTTCGTTCCATGCCTCTTTTATAAAAGCTTGAGGATTTCTGACGTTGTAATCTGTTTTAGCATTGTTGGTAGCATAGTATCCTGCTTTCTGCATAAAGTAGGGAAAACCATGCACAAAAGCCGGTAACGGGTAGTTACTGCGATGATTGCCGGTTCCGGCTACATATGTTTTCAACCCGGTGATTATCGTGGTTCGGGACGGCGAACAAACAGTTCCGGTAGCAAAGGCATTGGTGAACCTGGCCCCGTTTCGGGCAAGGCTGTCTATCACTGGTGTTCTTGCCTCTTTGTTACCATAACATCCTATAAATTCAGGAGAAGTATCTTCATAAGTAATCCATAATATATTGGGCCTTTTTTGTGAAACAGCCAAG
>JBBJOD010000399.1:0-5133 GCA_037721715.1 Chitinophagaceae bacterium
AGTCTCCTTCGTAAACACCTGAAGTATTTTTAATAAGTGACCCGAAATTGCCCGCAGACGAAAAGTACATAGCGCCACTGGCAGTAACGGTATTTACCGCCTGGGCAATGATACCGTCATAAAATGCAGGCTCATCAGAATAAATAACATCATCTATTATAACATCGCAATTATTGGGAGCATCACGCAAGGCCAGAATATTTGTTGCAAAGCTTGCAGGGCCATTAAATGCCGTGGCAAAAAAAAGCTGTGCCTTTGGTGCCAGGTCATGAACGATCTGAAGCATGGCACGACCTTCATCTATAGCATTGGGCGTGAAGAAATCCTGTAATACTGTTACCGGGATGGTATCGCCAAACGGGTTGCAGCGGCTGCCCTGCCAAATGCATCATAGCTATCTGAAAGAACGCCGATCCTGATCCCCTCACCTGCATAGCCGTAAGTGTTCCTGGCATCATCGGCCCGGTGAGTTCTGTCTCCCTGCGATGTCACTGCGCCTGCGAACGCAGTAGCAGCAGCACTTTTCTGGTCAAGGTAACCCCTGATGAGTTGTTGTACCCGCATTGCCCGTTCCTTAAAGGGTATCTTTGATGCGACAAGTGGGACATGCTTTCTTGCCGGCCTTTTTATCCCTTCTCTGAGCCTGTCTTCCAGGACAGGTATTGCTGCTGGCTGAACAAACTTTACAGCCGACAGTCCCGCTATCTTTTCAGCTGTAGCTACATTTACTTCGACCCTGATGGAATGAAATTGCATAGAGGAAAAAATAATCCTTCCCCCCATTGTTTTAATCTCGGATAGCAGTCGATCGCTCACATCTGCCCTGATATCCACCTCGATGTTTCCCTTGTCATCCGTAAGTAGCTTAGGCGATTCTATAACTACCCCTTCTGCCATCTTCCTGCCGCGCTTTTCCCTTACCGCCTGCAACAGTCGGGAATCAATCTTTCTTTCTACGAAAGTACGTGATGCTTTTTCCTGCTCCAGTAATTGTATGGATTGCAAGGCTTTTACATGCACCTGGGCGGAAGCCTGGTTGAATAATGCAAAAACGCATATTACTGCTGAAATGATAACACTACCTGGGTAGATCTTTGGTGCCATAGAATTTTTTTATTGAATGAAAACTGATCTGTGCGATTGTAGTCAAAGGGTAAGATGCGAGAAGGCTGATAAATATAATAGGAATTATTCTTAGAAGCAATTTTTTTCTAAAAAAAAATTTTACTTTTTCACACAGCGAACATAAGAGTAATTTCTAGAAGATTGGCTTGTTGCAATAGTTGCCCTGTTCCAGGGTTGTTGAGCGTCCTTATGCGGGCTTAATAGCACGTTCCACTTTTGGAACCGAGGCTGGAGCAATAAATTTTACCTCCGGGTAACCAGCTATCTTTTCTACTACCATCAGATTTACAGACGCTCTTATGGTATGATATCTTTTCGAGGGGAAAAGAATCCTTCCCCCCAGGACTTTAATTCTATGCAACAGCGAATCAGTTACTTCCGCATTGATGTCAACTTCAATATTTCCGTTGCCGTCAGCAAGCACCATGGCAGGCACCGGTGGTACTAACTTACCCGTCTTTAATCCCTGCTTGTCCCTGATTGCGTGTAACAAGCGTGAATCAATCTTTTGCTCGACTGCTGACCGGGATTGTTTTTCTTTGATCAGCGATTCCATCTGACGGGTAGTATTCGGTTTGGTCTGCGCAAAAACCTTGTTTGCCAATAGTATGATAAACATGGCGAAAGAAGAAACAAACAAATATATCTTTTGCTTCATATAATCAAATTTAGGAAACGCTTAAATGGCTGAACGGTAATACTATTCAATAGAAGTTTCGAAAACCTTTTCCAATATACCAAAGCTACGGCAAGTCGGCAAACTTCCATAACCGTTGCCATCCTAACACAACTTATTTTCTGCAAATAGAATAGCCATTACAGTGAAAACCATTCCAGACGGTTCTTTGTTCGTGTCTTAGGTACGCTAAGTTTTATTAGCAGCAGTTCCGAGTCACCTCATGAATTCTTCCGCCCCAGTTATTCATTCAATGTTAGCAATTCTATGCTATTGGCGGCGATGACGCGTCACTAAAAATTCATAGTGCAACAAGTTATAAATTGCTTCATTCTTATAATCTGTCAGCTGCGGTTCAATGGGTAGAGTTTAACCAGCGAAAGCTTTTTTCGATCGCATTAGGACCCATTTTTACCTCTGGAGATTACCGAGATCATAACTACCAGTAATAAAAGAACTTTCGATTGGGTAACAACACAGGTTGAGAAAGGTAATTGGCTTAAAAAAGCCCGTTGGACAAAAGACGGAAAGTTTTATATTTCCGGTGAAGTAAGAGCAGGAATGGATATGAGATTAGGTTTTCCTAATACTAATCATCAAATTTAATTTGCCGGAAAAGTAGTTTTTGAAATAGAAGACTATTGGAACAAGAAGTTGGAAGATGATAATTTTTATGAACCACAGCTCAAATATCGCAACTCTTACGAGAGGTCAACTACCTACAAATGATATGATACCTCTACAGTTTATAAGAAGATGGCCCTATAAAAGTTTGATCATTCTCTTATTTTTTTTCTCGAGTATTTGCAGAGGACAAGCATTTGAGTTGGGCAGTTGGAACATTGTAAATATCAAATACAATTATAATCAGAAATGGAGTTTTTTTGGCGAGGCTCAACTGCGCTCTCTGAAATTTTACAATAATTTTCATTACCATGAATTCAAAAGTGGCGTAGACTATAAAATGACGCCGGTCTTGAGGCTTACATTAGCAGCCGGAAAGTACGACACCTATCAGGAAGGTGGTAATTTTGTTGAACCAAAAAACAACAATGAATTTAGAATTTGGCCCCAGGTAACTTTGCTTCAATCACTATGGAAACTTAAAATTGAACAACGATACAGAGCAGAGTTTAGATTTACCAGTGATGGATACCGTAATCGGTTCAGATATCGGCTTGGCATCTCCTATCCAATTGGAAAACAGAAAAACGATTATAAACCTTTTATGGTGAGTGCAAGTAATGAGCTGTTTTTTACCGATAAGGAACCCTTCTTTGAAAGAAACAGGTTATTGCTCTCGCTCAATTATAAAGTGTCAAAACTGACTTCTTTGCAAATCGGATACCTGCATCAATTTGATTATAAAATAAATGACGAAACAGGAAGAGACTTTCTTGTACTTGGTTTAATTTTTGAATTTTACGGAAAACACCATCAACAAGAAACAAATAATATAGAGGTCAAAGACAATTAAAACAGGAAAGCATTGATGTCAGGTATTTGCCTGCGCCAGGCTAATTCAGATGAATATACTTTTATAAAAATATAGAGTGGAGAAAAATTTATTACAAAACGTCCCAGGACAATATATGATACTCAAAACACCTAAAATACTTTTCACCCGGGAACGGTGATTAAAGCCAACCATTAAACGGAGCGGTAAATTCACATTTCCAAACAACGGAGGTTTCCTTTTTTCCGCTATTTTTACTACGTTGAACTGAAATGATTTTCTTTATTAGTTAAGATTAGCATCTAGTTACCTACACCTTAAAATCAATTCGATGAAAAAGCAAATGTATCCATGTCTATGGTTTGATGGTCAAGCCAGAGAAGCAGCTGATTTTTACTGCAGCATTTTTCTTGATTCAAAGATAATAAACGATTCAGGAATGGTTGTAAATTTTGAACTCAATGGACAATTCTTTATGGGCTTAAACGGGGGCAACAACTTTAAATTCAACGAGGCTGTTTCGTTTGTTATTCCCTGTAAAGACCAGGAAGAAATTAACCATTATTGGTACAGGCTAATTGCTGATGGAGGTCAGGAAAGTATGTGCGGATGGTGTAAAGACAAGTTCGGATTATCCTGGCAGGTAGTTCCGGCCATATTAGGTGAACTTATGTCGAATCCTGAGAGAGGGCAACGGGTTATGCAGGCATTCATGAAAATGAAGAAGTTTGATATAAAAGCATTACAGGATGCGTAAGATTACCAATAGAACCAGGATCGTTTATTAGCTTAAAATAGAATCACTCTGTGATTCCGCTTTTACACAGGTGTTTCATGCTTCACCATCCTTGTTTTGATCTGATATTATATATAGATAATCCGCTCAGCATTTTCTTGCGAACCTGGTATAGTAAAATTGCAGGCATTGTGATTCTTCTTATTTCACCCGACTGAAAGCCTTGTTATGAAAGATAGACAGTATAGAAGCATTTCATTTTACTACCTACTTAATCGCCTTAACTGTTATTATGATTACATAGAAAGCCGCCAATAGCAGCGCCTTAGGTTGTTAAATAAGATTGCAACAGGCATTTGCTTCATCAGCATGTTGTTAATTTAATTTATTGTTATTATCTTGGGCCATGTGCTGAAGCTGCAAAGCTTGCTGCCTGTGCGTTATGCATTTCCTGCCAGCGCTAATGCAATTGCGTTGTGTGCGTTTTAAGAAACTCCCGGTTAAATAGGATTTTCCCTCTACTTACATTCTTTAGACATTAAAAATCATTACAAATGAAAAAATTGTTTTCTTACCATTTATGCGCGTTCTTGTATTCGTTGTGTTTCACTTAATATCATGCTCTGACGGTAATACGAAATTAACTTCAGACACTGCAAAAACTCTCGAACCAACAAACGCAGACATCGTAATGCAAGGAGAACACTTTGTGAAGATAATGGGATGTAATGATTGTCATTCGCCTAAGAGAATGGGAGCTAATGGACCAGAAATTATCCCGGAATTGATGCTCTCAGGCTTTCCTTCAGACAGAGCAACCGCCAAATTTGACACCAAATTAATTAAATCAGGCTTTTCCATATTTTATCCTGACCTAACGGCAGCGGCGGGACCTTGGGGAATGTCGTTTGCCGCGAACTTAACGCCAGACAGCACCGGTATTGGCCCTTGGACCGAAGAACAATTCAAAAAAGCGATTACCCAGGGAAAATACAAGGGTTTGGAAAATAACCGAATGCTGTTGCCACCAATGCCATGGATTAATTATACCACGTTATCTGATAAGGACGTCAAAAGCATTTTTGCTTACTTAAAAAGCATCAAGCCTGTGAAAAACCTGGTACCCCAGTCTATTGCTCC
>JBBJOD010000400.1:0-5114 GCA_037721715.1 Chitinophagaceae bacterium
GAAAGAGTGGAAGCGATTTCCAGCATGGGAACAGAAAACGGTCGATGGATCGGTAACGTTAACAACCTTACGCTTACCATAAATTTTTCGACATCACCCCAGCTTAAAAGGCTCAATTATGTTTGGCAATTCCTTGATAGCCATATCGGCCTTGTATTTGCAGAGACCATCACAAGTACAGGAAAAATTACCATTCGTTTGAGAAGAAAAGTATAACAAATGCTTTTACGTTTTCAAGGGGTACTACTCTTAACAGCGAATTCATTACCAGGAAGCACCTATCCAAATCCTTACCGAGTCTGGCCACTTTTCACAGGCTAGTTAGGTATTACTTTGGCAAACCTGAATATTTTTCTGATAATAAAGAGCCATGGCTTTTTAGAAAGCTTTTGATTTAACGCCTGGAGAAGGTTGAAAAACAACCTGCTACCAGGTTCAATGCTTCCAGAATGGTCTACTTGAAATGTGATCAATCCCGCTTTATCAGGACAGGTAACTGATAATCTGTAGTTTCTGTAGTGCCTAATTTTTCTTCTCCAAAACAACGCAATGAATTGACACCAATTACGTTGTTAGTGGGTTGTAAAGCATCTATGGGTGAGAAAAGAGCACGAATTTTTTGAGTGATGTTTATAACAGGTTGAACGGGCACGGCGCAAAACAATTTTTAGATAATACCAGCTTCCAGTGCATTCGTGTACCTAGCTGTATCTTGGATTATTTCGATGTGTAAGATAACCCTTGTATTTTTAGCAAGAAATAGCAGTTAGAAAAGGCCGACGAGTGGGCTAACAAAACAAATTCTGAGACATAAAACCAGTGAATTGATTCGATACTTATTTTTAGCGGGTTTATTGCTATTTGGCTATATAGTGAAAGGCCAGGCTCCGGTTGCCAATTTTTCCGCTACTACACAAAAGGGATGTGCGGCATTACAGGTAAGTTTTACAGACAATTCTACTGGTGATCCAAAATTTTGGAACTGGGATTTTGGTAATGGTCAGTTGTCAAATATTCAAAATCCAACCATTGTTTATTATGCGCCCGGAGTATATACTGTAAAGCTGGTTGTACGCAATGGAACAGGTACAAATGGAATTACTAAAACTGATTATATAACTGTATTCCAGTCTCCTTTTGCGGATTTCTCGTCGGATTTTAACAATGTTTGTTTACCGGCGAGCATACAATTCAAAGATGCCTCCGTGCCAAATGGCGGATCAATAACCAGCTGGGAATGGGATTTTGGAGACGGTTCGAAGTCTACCCTACAAAACCCCTCAAAAGTTTACAACACGGTAGGCTTTTACAATATAGCCTTGAAAGTGACCAGCAGTACTGGTTGCACCAATACCAATACCAAGTATCGAAACATCCGCGTGCTGTCAGGAGTGAAGGCGAATTTTGTAGACCCGGTAACAACTGTTTGCCTGCCACCTTTTAATATCACCTACAGCAACGAAACCAGTGGCCCTGGAAATATTACCTATGCATGGGATTTTGGAAATGGGAATACTTCAGCATTGAAAAATCCAAATATTTCAATCAGCGCTCCGGGAACCTATAACGTGCAATTGATTGCCAGAAGCGACCTGGGTTGTGGTGATACTGTAAGGAAAGCTGTAATTATTAAAGGAGCCAATACGGCCTTTACTATGCCAGACAGTGCCTGTTTGAACATACCGGTTACATTCACCAATACATCATCGCCCGCCCCCCTTAGCACGAACTGGAACTTTGGTGATGGCACTTCTGCCCAAACGTTGAATGCGGTAAAGACATTTACACGTACTGGGAGGTACAACGTGGTGCTGGTTAACAAATATGCTGAATGTGCAGATTCTCTAAACAGGACAATCAGTATACTGCCACCGCCGGCCGTGGATTTTTCGTCGAACACGCAAGGGGCTTGTAAAGGACCTTTAACGGTAACTTTCCAGGATGTTTCGCCAGACGCGGTTAGCTGGCTCTGGAACTTTGGTGACGGTGGTACTTCTACTCAAAAAAACCCCCAGCATGTTTACAGTAACGCAGGTGAGTTTGATGTAACCCTTACTATCCAGTCCAGGGCAGGATGTAAGAACACTCTCACTAAAAGTAAATGGATACGCATTGTGCCACCTTCGGTTTCCATTTCTAATGCTCCGGCAGGGGGTTGTGTACCTTTTACATTCAGCCCGGTTGCAGCTGTAAATTCTATTGAAGCCGTTTCTTCCTATTTATGGGATTTTGGAGACGGCACCCCTACCTCTAATTTGCCTAATCCATCACACACCTATCCAACTCGGGGCAATTATACGTTGAAACTAACCATAATAACGGCCGGGGGATGCGCCGCCTCCGTAACAGTAGCAAACGGTGTAAAAACCGGCACCAGGCCGGTGGTGAACTTCTCAGCCAACAAAGATTCAGTATGTGCTTTTGGAACAGTGATGTTTAAAGACTTATCCACCGCCTCCCCTGGAATAGTAGACGCATGGGAGTGGGATTTTGGTAATGGCGTGCCTGTTACTACCCAAAACCCTTCTTTCACTTTTTACGATACAGGCAAAGTCACCATTAAGTTAACCGCTTACAGCAATGGCTGTGCTGAAACCATCACAAAACCTGCATTCTTATATGTTTACCCTCCGATTGCAAAATTTCGCGACTCAAGTGACTGTAACAATCGGTTGAAGGTGTTTTTTAAAGATGAATCCATTACTAGCAATTTGTTTAGTCCACTTATTTATTTATGGGAATTTGGCGACCCGGCTAAGTCGACATCCAACCTGGCTGAACCAAACTTTACTTATCCGGCCCTTGGCAACTATACGGTTAAACTTACTCTAACCAATGGCACGCCCTGTGGTAGCAATTATAGCAAGGTAGTGTCACTTTATAACGAAGTGGCAGATTTTACCACCGCTAAAACAATTTACTGTAAAAACGAACGGATTACCCTTTCCGCTATTACGAGCAACCCGCAAAACGTCTCACAATATGTATGGACCATCAACAGCGGTTCTCCATTTGTTGCACCAAGAAATTTCGATACAACTTTCGCAATAACCGGAGTTTATAATATTTCGTTAACGGTGGTAGATAAAAACGGATGTGTAGACAGTAAATCGAAAACTTCCGTTTTTAGCCTAATAGGTCCGACTGCCGACTTTATTTCCTCTTTTAGTGTAGGATGCCAAAACGCCATTGCTACGTTTACAGACAGGTCGGCACCTGCCGGAAACATTGTAAAATGGACCTTTGATTTTGGGGACGGCACCACCCAGTCTTTTACTGCACCTCCATTCACTCATCAGTTTAGAAACACAGGTAGTTTTAATGTGCGCATGACTGTGCAGGACAGATCGGGTTGTACCGACGCTGTTAACCTGGCCGGGGGAATGGTGATTACCAGGCCGCGGGTAGCATTTAAAGCTTCAGAAACGATGTTCTGCCCGGGACTTCCACTACAGTTCACTGACTCATCTACAACTTTTGGCGTTGGAACTTACTTATGGAATTTCGGTGACGGGGGCACATCCACTCTTAAGAACCCGGTACATACCTACACAGGAAACGATAAGGTCTATACCGTGTCTTTAAAAGTACAGGACTCCCTGGGATGCTCTGATTCGCTGGCCAAGATAAATTATGTGCAGGTGAAGTCGCCAAAATCCTTGTTTACATTGAAGGATTCCACTACTATCTGCCCTCCGCTTGAAACCAAATTCTTTTTTGCTGGCAGAGATTACGAGTCGTTCTACTGGGATTTTGGAGATAGTATTCAATCATCATTATCCGACCCGACGCACTTTTACAACACGTACGGAACATTCAAAGCTAAATTGTTTGTCGTGGGTATGGGGGGATGTATTGATTCAAGCGAGCATACAGTCGAAGTATCTAACCCCGCAAATACGGTAATAAGTTATAGCCCGATTTATGCCTGCAACGAAATATTGGTCGACTTCCAGGTAACGCGTCCACCGGGTACTAAGTATACGTTTCATTTTGGTGACGGAACTTCTATTGCGACAACTAAAGACAGCCTGCAGCATTATTATGGCTCACCCAGTGGGTATCCCCCTTCCCTGGACCTCGAAGACAACCAGGGATGCCATGTAGGAGTAAGCGGTCAAAACACCATAGTTGTTCTGGGAGCCAGCCCTTTATTTTCAGTGGACCGCAAGACGTTTTGTGATTCGGGCACGGTCTATTTTACCAATTTCACCATAGGCAACGATCCGGTGGTTTCAAGTGTATGGAATTTCGGAGATGGCAATACTTCTGCTACCAATGATGCCATTCACCAGTATACCGCGGCCGGTCAGTACATTGCTTCTTTAAATGTAGTCACTCAAAACGGTTGCAGTAAGTCGTTAACAGATACCATCCGCGTATACGCCACACCTGAGCCATTTTTTGTCAGCGACAGCACAGTGTGCATTAACTCTACCCTTTCTTTGAAGGCTTTATTGGCACAACCAGACAGCCTGGTTAAATGGAACTGGAACTTAGGCAATGGAGAGGTCTCAACAGCTCAAAATCCATCAGTCGTTTATAACAAAGAGGGTACCTATACTATAAGCCTTGAAGCGATCAATATCCTGGGATGCAAATCGACTTTTACAAAAAATATCGTGGTTACTCCAATTCCTGTGATAACAGTAGCGGAAGCCTCTATTATTCCAGTTGGTACCGGGATTTCAATCCCGGTCACTTATAGCCCTAACACTGTACTTTTCAAATGGACACCTGCAGCAGGATTGAGTTGTTCAGACTGTGCTAATCCCGTTGCCAATCCAAAAGTTACTACCACTTACAACGTAAGCGTTACAGACAACTTTGGTTGTAGCAATTCGAAGGATATACCTGTTACAGTGGTTTGTAATGACAAGAATTATTTTGTTCCAAACACTTTCAGTCCGAATGGGGATGGGAACAATGACATTTTTTTTCCAAGGGGTAACAATATCAATCGTGTTCAGTCTATGCGCATTTTCAACCGGTGGGGCGAGGTTGTGTTTGAAAGGCGAAACTTTGCAGCCAACAGCCAGTCAGATGGCTGGAATGGCTTATATAAAGGAAAAATCGCCGGAACAGATACGTACGTTTATATTGTAGAGTTCATT
>JBBJOD010000401.1:0-5114 GCA_037721715.1 Chitinophagaceae bacterium
ATATCAATATACCCAGAGGCATCTTTACATAAGTATATACTTTACATATCCTTTGTTATGTAAAGCTTTACATAACAAAGGCAAGGTAGAAAACGTAGTTAAGTACACTAAGCAGAACTTTCTCTATAACAGGCCATACTGGGATCTGGATACCCTCAACGAGGAAGCCCATGGATGGCTGGGCCGTACGGCCAACCTGATGATGCACGGCAGTACAAAGAAGGGACCGTTTGCCGAGTGGAACATTGAAAAACCATTCCTTATCCCTTACGTGCAATATACCCATGTGCCGGTGGTATTAACAAACTGTACGGTAAGAAAAGACAATACCATCTCCTACAAGAGTAATTTTTATTCTCTTCCCCTGGGCACTTATAAGGGAAGAGGAAGCACGGTGACCATGACACTCGCTGAGGGCTACATCATTTTCTCTGACTTGAATGAAAATGAAATATGCAGGCATCTTGTGGCCACGGGTCAGGGACGCAAGATTAAGAACAACGACCATGCAAGTGATAAGTCCACGGCCATTAATGCACTCATCGAAGAACTGAGCCAACTACTGGAGAATGCATTACAGGCAAAGAACTTTTTAAATGCCATTCGACAGGCAAATCCCCGGTATATACGTGACCAGGTGCTGCTCGTTAAGCAAACCATTGATAGCGCTTCCAAACCTGTCGTTCAAAAGGCACTCGATTATTGCTCGGACAATCAGGTAGTAAGCGCAAGTGACTTTAAAGCAGTATTACCGGATGGTTCGGGCGGTTATTTTCACCAATCTAGCGATCAGACTGGTGTGACTGAAACCAATGATTTCATTTTTTTGAAGAGTTAAATAAAGCACTTCGTGAACAGTTATACAAAGGCATGGGAACGGTGACGGATGCGGTTGCTTTTGCTGACGTTCCGATCATCCGGCGATTAGGTTCAGTAAAACGCCCCTGAATGATGAACAACTTGCTGCGTTACTGGGCTTGGAACCGGGAACTACAATGCCTGGATAAATGAAATGATCACTACACAACTTCTGTAGTTTTTCTCTTGAGGTAACAGATTTATATTGCTTCGATCTAGGCTTCCTTCAAATACGATACCATCTTTACTAAATTTATTTTCAAATGGCTCACTTTTTTTGATTAGTAAGTGTGTCTTTTTTTTTGTTACGCCGCCGCAAAAAGGTATTACCTCATTCCTAAAATTGCTTTTTCATAAACATGCAAAAAATATGTTATTATTGACATAATGTTTTTGTATATTTATTATGAAAATCTCACCTACTTAAGTTGTCCAGCTTCCTATTGTTTAAATCAATAAAGTGTTGAATACCTTCAAAGGACTTATGTGCCTATTTATGAAGAAAAGACATATAAAACTTTAACCTGCATTCTCCTGCATAATCATTGTGCTTTGACAAGCAGCTTAAAGTCTAATATCCCTCATTTGTTTTAAATATTGAAAATGCAAGGATCTGCTTATTAAAAAGAGATTGGCTGCGTTGAAAATTAATATCTCTAGTTCCCAACTATGTCCGGGGTACTTAAGCACCGTGCTTATTTTCTTTCGTTGTGCCGTAAGCATAACAATGATAGGTATCCGTAACTTGAATTATATTTTCATCATTAAAAAAAATTGTTATGCCAGAAAAAAATTCTCACGAACAAAGTTTGACTACACATTCGGCAATGCCGAATGAGCAGGTTTCGCGCCGCAATTTTTTCAGTTATGCCGGAATATCGGCAACTGTATTATTGGGTACCTCTTCCTGCAGAAAGTTCGATTTTCCAAACCCTTTTGAAAAGCCCAAGGATAAAGTAGACCTGGGTTCGGGGGACTTTGGTATACTAAACTATGCCTATGCACTTGAGCAGTTGGAAGCTGCTTTTTATATCAAGGTGACACATTCTTTTTATTCAGGAGCTACTAACAAAGAAAAGGTCTATCTAGAAGATATTCGTGATCATGAAATTGCTCACCGTGAATTTTTCAAAAATGCATTGGGTGATAAAGCAATAGGGAAATTGGAATTTGACTTTAGTTCCATAAATTTTTCAAGCAGGGAAAGTGTTTTAGGAACAGCAAAAGCATTTGAAGACTTAGGTGTCTCGGCTTATAACGGGGCTGGAGAGCTATTGGAAAGTGCAGATCATTTGTTGATAGCCGGTAAGATAGTGTCGGTGGAAGCCCGTCACGCGGCCACGGTTCGTGATTTAATTAAATATGGTGATTTTGCGGGTCCTGATGTAGTAAATAAGCAAGGATTGGATGTTTTTAGAAAACCACCGGAAGTACTAAAAATTGCCGATATGTACATTGTCACTAAAATCTCCGCCAACAATTTACCCACCTCTTAAAAACTTAAATTATGAATTTGCATAATATCGTAGATCACATAGAAAAAATAGATACTGACGTTTATGACCGGCCGGACGACAGAAGATCTGCCGTGAAGAATTTAGTGAACGTCGGTGGTAAATTAGCATTAGCTACTGTGCCGATCGCATTGGGATCTTTATTACAAAAGAGTTATGGGCAAGGTGTACCTCCTCAAATTATTGATGTATTGAATTTTGCTTTGACGCTAGAATACCTAGAGGCCGAATTTTATAATATAGGTCTTTCTACTCATAATTTAATTCCTGCCGGGGACGACCGCATGGCTTTTGAAGTGATCGCTGA
Source organism: Chitinophagaceae bacterium (assembly GCA_037721715.1). GTDB lineage: Bacteria > Bacteroidota > Bacteroidia > Chitinophagales > Chitinophagaceae > JADCRZ01. The sequence goes on from JBBJOD010000401.1 coordinate 2,680, forward strand.
ACACGAAAACGCACATGTTGAGTTGCTTATGCAAGCAATCAAGATGTTGGGAGGAACACCGGTTGCCAAACCTACATTTGATTTCTCTGCTGGTAATGGAAGTGGAACAGGGCCTTTCAATGGTGTATTCAGAAACTATGATCTGTTCCTTGCAGTATCACAAACGTTTGAAGATACGGGTGTTAGAGCGTATAAAGGACAGGCTGGTAATCTTATGGGCATCAATGCGGTATTAAGGACTGCTTTGCAGATACATTCCGTAGAAGCTAGGCACGCTTCCCATGTCAGGGAAATACGCAGCAGAAGGCCGAGTTCTTTGGTAGTCGGTATGCCACAACCTTGGATTACGCTAAATCAAAGCAATATTGCCTCGCCGGCGGTACAGCCGTCCTACAACGGTGAAGAAAACACGATGCAGGCGGGTGTGCAGATTACAGGTATTAATGGTTTTGCCATTACTTCAGAAGACGCATCTGAATCATTTGATGAGCCCTTAACCAAAGCTCAGGTTTTAGCAATTGTTGACCCATTTATAGTTTAAGAGATGCTAAGAGATAATCAATTTAAAAAGGGAACTCGGCTGAGTCCCATAACCTAAAAATTTTTTTATGAAAACTTCATTTAATCGCTTTAGTTCTTTTGTTGCTTTAATTTTTATATTGTTCATAACAGGCATTTCTTGTGAAAAAGATCATGAGAAAGATAACCCAAAAAATTCCAGGTGTCCTAATGCTGAATCTACTATTGCCAACTGGCCGGAGGTATCTAAAAAGGTTGCGCAAATGATGATGGATAAATACGGGCAGCCTCACGGAGTTACTCCGCGTATGTTGGTCTGGAATAATAACGGGCCCTGGAAAATGACAATCGTATCACGCGATCCCGTGCAACACAACTTCCCAACACCGCATCCGGACCTGTTAGAGCAATCTATTAATTACAAAGTACCTGTTGATAAATATGATGATATGGCTGCTTATGATGGCAGCGTAATCTTGGAACGTACCAAAGGTGAAATGTCGGCCCGGTGTGATGCAGAAGGCGCTAACTTTTTAGCTATTAACCTGGGTAATGACGTAGCTACCGGAAAAAGAAGTACTGAACAGGCCCGTGCTTATTATACCCAGGCAATGAAGACTTTTAAGGAAACAGGTCAAATGGATCCATACATGAAGGGATTTGTATTTACCGTTCCAAGCGGCGGAACTGAAGATCCGGACATGAAAACGTTTTAGTGTCATTTACTGGTAACCTAATAAAGCCATAATTACGTTTTGCCAGTTAAAAAGCCCATTTACAGCAAGTCTTTCCAGGATCTCCGGCAGAAGTGTAAATCAAATAGTACTCGAACAAAGTTATTCTGGAAATGATTCAGCAAGCCATTTGAATTTTATAATTCAAATGGCTTTTTTGTAGTAAAAGCAAATCATGGTTGATTTTAATGCTTCGTGTCTCCAAGCATATTTGCTATAGAACTTAGTGAAACTCATATTAAAAACTATGTACTATGTGTCCATCCCGCCCAGGCCGCTTTTCCCTTTGACCGTTGGTTGATACCCTATGATGCGACGTTTACTTTGTATCAAGCTTCTTTTTCAATTTTCACTTCAAAGGCTCGCATTGAATTTCAAGTTTTTTAATTGAACATTGAAAGGAATGGTGAAAGATGAAATGAAAAAAAGACAGTATTACTAATTTTGTATCATTACAACAATTTAGAAAGTCAATCACTACTGTCCGACAAAAACATCAAAGAGTGAGCTGTAAATCATTAATTTCTCAATTCCGATAGACGATAGAGCTGTTGATTAAACGAGGCATTACTGTGAGAAAGTTAATCAGTCTTTATATAACATTAGTAAAAGGTCAGCATTCAATTGTTATTCTTTATACACCGCCTTTAAAATTTTGCTTAGGTGTAATTAGAGTCAACTACACCTTGTTGCCACCGCATCGTATTAAACCAGAAATCTTTTTTACCAAATGTTTCAAACCTGAATACTTCTTTGCCACTGGTTTTGATAGTTAATTAGTTTATAAATAATTGATAGATGCTTATTGACTTAAAATTGAACAATCAGGGATCTTATAAAATTCATTTTCTTTGCTATCTAAATAGTAAACAAATCAGTAAGCATTTTTTTATTGCTTACCAGACGGAAAATAAGAACGATAAAGCTTTTCCACATTGCTTGCGGCATGGCCTTGCTTCTGACGAATGTCGCTCGGTGTAGCAGGTTCCGTCCATGGCATTGTCGCAATAATCAGCTTTGGGATATTAATAAAAACCTCTGTGCCAATGCGTTTTACCACTGCATCCATCGGGATGTAGGTGTCGGTCTTAAATATAAGTCCGCTAGGTACAAGCAGGTAGCCTTCAGTATCTTCTGTGACTTCAACAACCTTGTCAACTTTGCCGATCTCTCCATGATCTG
>JBBJOD010000402.1:0-5090 GCA_037721715.1 Chitinophagaceae bacterium
GTGCTGAAAAGAAGAAATGTAAATGCAAGGCCCACCGAGTACCGTCGCAAAACCACTGAAGCATTGCGTATCGCAAGCGGAGAAGCGATTCTCTTCAAACCAGCTAGCAGCGGTACAGACACCACTCAGAAGAAAAATATTTTCGAATCTGAATTCGGGGCTGAGAAAACCGACTCTGCTTCCCTCGGTAGAATGTACCCCGGAATTAGGAATGATAGCGAGTTATCTGTTCTTGACAAGGCTAAGCGATTTGATTATAAACTGAAATTTGGTGTTGACCAGTTAACAGGTTCATTATTCAATAACGATGTACTGGGAACCCGTTACCAAAAATTTACAGGAAGCCTGCCGGTTAATTTGAACAATGGTGCTTTTAATGGGCTTCTATCGGTTTCAATTTTTGATATCCTGGAAGACTTCAGGTTTACCGGTATGGTTCGTAGCCCACTTATCAGTACCGCCGGTTCTGGCGTTCCGGTCAATATCGGCCAGGAAAACATTTTCTATCCCGGTACACAGTCACTATTAAATTCGGGTTCCGAATACCTCGCAAGATTTGATTACCTGAAACGCCGCATAGACTTTTCGGCTATCTATTACCGTAAAACCGATGTCGGCAGTACCGGTGAAGATTATTCTGCAAAATTGTTTACAAATTTGTGGCAGGGAGTGATGAAATACCCGTTTGACCGTGTTAAGAGCGTAAGATTGTCAGTGGGCGTTCGAACCGATAAAGTGGTGCTGAAATGGTCAGACAACCCTATAACAATTACCACCCCTGATAACAAACAAACTTTTGGCCTGATGCGGGCGGAATATGTTTACGACAACACCGTGGCTAAAGCAACCAATATTCTAAACGGCCTGCGTTATAAATTTTTCATCGATTACAATACCCAGGTAAGTAAGTTGGGAACAGAAGATGGACGTAACAGTTTCAATTTCGGTTTTGATGGCCGTTATTATTATCCTATCTATCGAAATTTTATCTGGGCAGGAAGAGCAGCTGCCGATTTTTCCTGGGGTAATCAAAAGATTATCTATTACCTGGGCGGAGTAGATGGCGCCCTTTTTCCAAAATACAGCAGGGTACCGACACCGCAGGATCCGGATTACGCCTTTCAGTCGCTTGCAGTAAATATGCGCGCGTTTCCCCAGAACGTAGCTAATGGGAACAATGCGCTGGTAATGAATAGTGAATTCCGTTTACCTGTTTTTGCAACCCTTTTTAACAAGCCTATTAATAACGCATTCCTGAGAAACTTCCAGGTTATCCAGTTTTTCGACCTTGGATCCGCATGGAATGGTAAATACAGTAAGATTGAGCGCCCACAGGTAGTATACCAGGGAAACCCTGTAGAAGTATTGATCAAGGCAGGGGGAATAGGACCGTTTGTAGGTGGTTATGGTTTTGGAGTTCGCAGCACATTGTTCGGGTATTTTTTACGCCTCGATTCTGGCTGGGAGATGAATGGCTTCTTCAGGGGGAAACCGATGCTGCACTTTTCTATGGGAGTTGATTTTTAAAGAACAATCAGTAAGAATAATTTTGAAAGGCTTTGCAAATCACCATGATTAGCAGAGCCTTTCTGCTTAAAAGAACCGGGGTATAAAAATAATTAGCCCGGTAATAACTGCTACACAGGCAGCCACCAATACGCCGGCAGCAGCAATATCTTTAATCAACTTAACATCCGGGTGACTCGCTGGGGAAAGATGGTTCATTATCTTCTCGATTGCCGTATTAAACATCTCGGCAATCCATACCATTCCAATTACTATTATGAGGGAAATCATTTCCATTGCCGACAACTTCATTAAAAAAGCGATAATAAGAACTACCAACGCTGCCCCGGCATGAATCCTGGCGTTGTGCTCATGCCGGAAAAAGTAATTGAACCCTGCAAAAGCAAATACGAAACTCTTTATGCGTTCCCTAAGCGAAAATTTGTCTGATTCCATCCTTCTGTATTTTTATTTCATTGTTTTCCGGGATAAATTAATAAATTCTCTCCAATCCCTACTGGAGCCTCCTCTTGGCTCATCCCCTCCTGGGAGAGTTAGGGGTGGGTAAAACTTTGTAGTTCAACATTCTAGGTAGTGTAGTCGGACAGTAATGTTTTAATTTATAAGCTTCCGGCCAAATGACCGTCGTGTTATTTCCTTACGCCTGCGTTATGCTGCGAGGGCTCTATGGGGTACACTCAGCGAATCTGAGAGCGTGTAGAACAATCCTGCAGGTTCACGGAATAGTTTTCAATCGCTCAATGAGCGCACCTTTCTTGAAATAGGCACTGGTATTAATAACCTATTAAAAGTATTCAGAATAGATTTTGCCTGGCGCATTGCACCCACGCCTCTTCCTGTAGAGCCCGCCAAAAGGTTTGGCATATTTGGATATTTCAGGATAGTGTTTTAAAATTTTTAACGGTGATGGGCAACCGAAATTACCTGTTAAAATAAGTGATGGCTCTGTAAATATAATTGTAACTTATCCCCAAAACGATTTCGCATGGCAAACAATTTTATTTTAGCTTTAGACCAGGGTACAACCAGTTCTCGTGCCATAATATTTGACCGCGGCGGAAACATAATCAGTTCGGCACAAAAAGAATTTGGCCAAATTTATCCTCAGGCTGGCTGGGTTGAACATGACCCTGAAGAAATATGGTCTTCCCAATTCAGCGTGCTTGCAGAGGTGCTTGCTAAAAGCGGTCTTGATCTTACGCAGATTGCGGGTATTGGCATCACAAATCAACGCGAAACTACCCTGTTATGGGAACGTTCCACTTCTAAACCCATCTATAATGCAATAGTATGGCAGGACAGGCGCACAGCTGCTTATAGTGACAGCCTGAAAGCAGACGGGATGCAAAATATGATCAGTCAAAAGACCGGGCTGGTGATAGATGCATATTTCTCTGCCACCAAATTGAAGTGGCTACTCGATAATATTTCCGGCGCCAGGGAAAAGGCTGAAAGGGGTGAGTTAGCTTTTGGCACAGTCGATACCTGGCTTTCGTGGAAACTGAGTAATGGGCGGTTGCACATTACAGATGTTACCAACGCGTCGAGAACGATGCTGATGAATATTCATACCTGCGAATGGGATGAAGAACTATTGAAGTTGTTTGATGTCCCGGTTTCTGTGTTGCCTGAAATCAAGCAATCCAGTGAAGTTTACGGAGTTACTGATGGCATTGTTAAGAATTCAAATATCCCGATTGCCGGCATTGCAGGTGATCAGCAATCGGCACTTTTCGGGCAGATGTGCACACAACCAGGTATGGTAAAAAACACCTACGGAACAGGCTGTTTTATGTTGATGAATACCGGAACTAAAGCAGTGGTATCTAACAATAATTTATTAACAACGGTTGCCTGGAAAATTGACAATAAAGTAGAATATGCCCTTGAAGGCAGTATATTTATTGCCGGGGCAATTGTTCAGTGGTTAAGAGATGGTTTGCAGATTATCCGTTCTTCAGCAGACGTTGAACCACTTGCTATGCAGGTGCAGGATACCGATGGCGTATATATGGTTCCTGCCTTTGCCGGACTTGGAGCTCCTCACTGGAATCAATATGCGAGGGGAACATTGTTCGGACTGACCAGGGGTACTAATAACGCACATATCGCCCGGGCATCACTTGAAAGCATAGCTTACCAAACAACGGATGTGCTTAAGGCCATGGAATCAGACTCCGGCATCACTATCAGGGAACTGCGGGTTGATGGCGGCGCTACGGTTAACAACCTGCTGATGCAATTTCAAAGTGATATATTACAGGTACCGGTGGTAAGGCCCAAAATATACGAAACCACTGCCTTAGGTGCCGCATATCTTGCCGGACTTGCAGTTGGATATTGGACCAACACCCGGGAGATACAGCAACAATGGCAGCTTGATCAGCAATTCTATCCCGGTTTAACTTCAGGAAAAGTAGAAGAACTTATGAAGGGATGGCAAAGGGCGGTATCGGCAAGCATCCTGTGGGCTAATGATAACCGTTAGATGCTGTGTTCAACTATAAAACCAAGAACGGCGTTGCGACCACGATAAAAAGTACTCCAGTTTGTGAAGTCTGGCGAACTAACAGTAATTGTTTCAAAGGGTGTCGTTCACCGCCTCAATAATAAGCTGGCAGGCTGTATGTATTTGATCCTGTGATATTATTAACGGAGGTGCCAGGCGCATACAGTGGGGAGCAAATAAGAACCAGTCTGTTAACAGGCCTTTTTCCAGGCAGCGGTCTATAATCCTTTTGTTGATATCGAAACTTTCAAACTCAACAGCCATGAGCAAGCCGGCAGCGCGAACCGCTTTTATGGCCGGGTGCTTAATTAAGGAAAGAAAGAGTGTTTCTTTATCTTTCACGGTATACAGGTGTCCTTCATCCTTTAAAACTTTCAATGATGCCATACCAGCAGCACAGGAAACAGGGTGTCCGCCAAAAGTAGTGATATGACCCAGCACGGGTTGGTCGGTTAAAGTCCACATCAGGTTTTTATCAGCTACGAAAGCTCCTAATGGCATACCGCCTCCAAGCGCTTTACCAAGCAGAAGAATATCGGGAACAACGTGGTATTGCTCAAATGCCCATAGTGTGCCTGTTCGTCCAAATCCGGTCTGTATCTCATCAAAGATCAGCAAGGCACCTTCGGAATCGCACTTTTTACGAAGTGCCTGTAACCAGTCAGCAGAAGGTATGTTGACACCGATTTCGGCCTGCACAGTTTCAGCAATCACACAGGCAGTTTTACCGGTTATGGCCTGTAGAGACTCCATGGAATTAAATGTAAGGTGTATTATATCCGGCAGCAGCGGGCGAAATGCATTTCTCCAGTATTCATCTCCCATCACACTCAAGGCTCCTTGTGTAGAACCGTGGTAAGAATTTTTGAAAGCAAGTATCTGGGTGCGGCTGGTGACACGTTTTGCAAGTTTCATGGCACCTTCAGTAGCTTCGGCACCGGAATTGGTAAAATAAACCGTGTTTAACGCGGCCGGTAAATGATCGGCAAGTAATTTAGCGTATTGTACCCGGGGTGATTGAATGAACTCCCCATACACCAGTAAATGCAAATAC
>JBBJOD010000403.1:0-5086 GCA_037721715.1 Chitinophagaceae bacterium
GTATTGTATAGATTTCACCAGAATGGAAGTATTGAATTCACTCTTGACAAGGTAGTCTTGCGCACCTTGTTTAAGCGCATCAAATGCTACATTTGAATCGCTCAGGCCTGTCAAAATAATTACCGGAACCTTTTGAGTAACCTGCTTTATCTGCAGGAAAGAATCGAGTCCTGTACTATCATTGAGGGAGAGATCCAATAAAACCAAATTAATTTCGTGTTCCTTTAGTATCTTTTTCGACTTGGAGATCATGTCGGCAGAATAAAGGTTACTGATATTTAGATTGGACGACAACAACATTTTCTGGATCAAAGCGAAATCCATCAAATTATCTTCTACAACAAGGATATTTAGCTTCTCTGACAACGATTGCATGGGCAATTGATATAAATTGAAACAGTCTTAAAATAACATGATTAAAATGAACTCACCAGGCATCTACTGATCAAAATATTATTCAATAAATCTGACAAAAATTACTGTTTTTCAGTAAAATCCTTCACTGCCTTCTTACTTGTAAATTAAATAAAATTACAAAGAGTGTGTCATTTGTTTCGATACTGTAAGGGTATTATGTCAGCACATTAAAAACGCTCCTATTATGAACGGTCCAATGCCCTTAAATAGTATAACGCTGCTTAAAATACAGTTGTTGAGACACCTCCGCTAAAATATGTACAACAGTAAACACTTAGATGCCAGCATTTTAAAATAATTAACAACCTAATCCCTGTAACTTTCCTGTACATGACTTCCTTTTATAAATCCTATATCAGAGCATTTCAAAAATTTGCGCAGGCAAAACTTTACACCATTTCCAGCATAATAAGGTATGCGTCTATATTGAATCTTAAAGCGAATGAATTGTTACTCCGTGCTTCTTTGAACAAGTTGGGTGATCTTGCAAAACTTCAAAAAGAATTATTTGAAACGGGCAGGGATTATGTAAAGAAATTCTCGCTGGCGCTGAAACAACGTAGAAATGTTGTAGCCAGCCCTGCAGAAGAAAAAGTTAAGACGCATAATTGATTGCCATTGAGCTAAGCCGATGGATTTACGGCTGGCTACTGGTAAACAATTGGCTATTTATCCGGGGCCTCACGAGAAATTTGATCATATACCAGTCTCGCTTTGTTGTAAGCCGCTGCTGCTGCAGGGCGCTCTTCCTCCCTTATGTTTGATTGTTTTGTCTTCCAGCATTGGTCTACCGCCTGCCGGCACCAGTCGGCGCTCTTTTTTATACGAATGGGTTTCTTATCAACCATTATAAAAACGGGGTTAGTATGTGAACTGGTAAAAATGCGGAGTGCTATCCAGCTCGAAACTTCAACATGACAGGTAAAATAGACATTTTGCCATTCGCCGTCGGCCTTTATTTCCATTGTGTCTACGGGCATACCATTTAACAACAGTTCTACGGCAACCATCCTGGTGGTTCCAACGCGGGCTCGTTCGATGTTCCAGTATGGCTGTTCATTGAGTGGTCTCCTGGCAATGGCAGCTCCGGCCTCTTCCTGCTGTTGTGTTAGAAAAGCCGACGCTTTGGCTGAGATTTTTATCTTACCCTGGCGCTGAAGACTGAACTCACTGTTAACATCAAACGAGTTCGTTCCATTAACTGTTATGTCGGTAATGTGCGATCCTCCATCTGAAACATAGCTACGGCCTTTTTTTAAGGCGTCGGCATAATTGGTAAAATTCAACATATTACCTGGCTTGAAATAGCTGCGTGCAATGCCTACCCTTTCATCGAAGATGCAGGGAAAATCCGTTTCTCCGCTGAGAGTTGTTCTAAAACCGCAGTTGAGGCTGTGGTACCACATATTTAACTCCCAGGGAGCAGGTGTGTCGCCGGCACTGTATAAGTCAACGCGCTGCTGTGTCACCGTTACTACGTATTCATTAGCGCCGATACCGTCCATTTTTGGCAGAACATAGTTAGGCAATTCATTAGTCGGTTTGATGGGTTCAAGGCCCCACCCGGAATGTGCATATCCGGTGAGGCCACCTTGTGCCCTGGCCCAGTTCAACACGGGCAAGGTCCAGCTTGGCCAATCTTCTATTTTTTTTGTTCCGGGGAAATCATCTTCTTTGAGTCCGAGCAGTACCAGATGTCCGGCATGCGATGAGGGAAACCCTGAAACTTCCACATCATAGCGCATCACATTTTTGTTGGTAGATAGGGTATCTGTTTTTCCTGTGAAAAAGTTTTTCTGATGGTACCAGCTCGGACCCCAGGCCAATACTGCCGCCACATTCAGGTCTTCCCCCAGAATCTGTCTCCACATATTTGAAGGAGGTACGCCTTCTTCGGGACTTTCATAATGACTGCATCCAGCGGCATGCACATGATGGTCTGCACTGTACCAGCCCAATGCAGCCATATTAATCCATCGTTTTAACTGGAAAGAAACTTCCATGGAGTCTACCCCCGGCAAAACGATCAGTTGCTTTGTTTGCTGAATATATTCCGGGCCTCGTGTAAACTTTACGGTATACATTCCCGGAGCCAGTTCCACATGCTCTCCGTCTGCGCGGTATACCTGCGGTTGAAAGAAAAAATCGGGGTACTCATCTAAAGCCGCTACTCTTCGCGAAGGAAGCGGGTAAATACCTTTTAACGATTTTCCCGGAACATTGTACTCAAGCTGGGCGGTAGTTACCCGGTAATCAGTGAAAGAAAAATCCTTTACACGATTGTCAAGGATTCGTTCTATGCCGTCTGTTATTAAGAATGAAGCCATAGCCGGCAATCCTCCATCGTCCTTTACACGAAAGATAACTTTTACAGGGCGGCTTATCTCAAAAAGGATATGTACGGAATTTCTGAAGCCCAGGTCCTGTGATCCCTGCCCGATGTTAAAACCTAATTCGGCCTCACGCTGACCAGATTCCCTGCTATAAATCTGCACCACTGCATACTCTAGTACCAACCCGGTAAGATGGGTATCCAGTGGACGGTTGCGGTACAGGGCAATTTCAAGAAAGCGATTATCAAGTTGGCCCCGCGTTATGATATTTTCTGGCTTAACAGTGGGCTCCTGAGATGACATGTGCAGGGCGGGACCGGCATTAGCGCTTTTGACCCCAAGGACGGCCGTTACTCCTGCCTGGTTATTTACTTTCACGAGAAAGCTTTTCCAACCACCCTTCAGTAGCAGTGCTTTAGCCGGACCCTTTAGTACTTTTACCCGAGCTTCCGGGTTAATTTCTACCATGGCAATGCAATACGGGTCGAGTATTTTCTGTACCTGTTTTGATACTTCGGCATCCATTCGAGTAAGTTTCAAGGCTTCCAGTTGCCTGGCGTCCACTTCAGACAAAGAACTTCCCAGGAATTGTAACGCCTCCATCAATCGTATGCCTTGGGCAAGTAACGGCTGCGGTGCCGTTACTTCTATAACGGGCAAGCTGTATGGGGTTTGAACTGGTTTATGCTGACAAAAAAGCAGGACAGGAGATAGCAAGACGAACAGCAAGCACAAGAATTCTCTTTTAATCATTATGGGGAATACTGATTTGGATAATGGTTGAACGTGGTAATAGCGTTCCACGAATTTGTACCTGGCAAACTTCACTTAATAAAAATAGCTTTAATTTTCTATTTACACTTTTTTACCCTTGCTAAGAGCGCTTTCTTTTGATACGCATTTTAGGTAATCGTGAATTGTAGAAGAAGAACCAGGAGGTGTTAAATGAAGAATTTTATAGCACCTGCGGCGTATCGAACAGGTGAATGCTGGATTTCCTATGAAGATTCAACTTCAATAAAAAGAAATAACTGCTGCCTGTTTTTTAGTAAGTATTGATCTGGCTAAAACGAAAGGGGATAAAATTCAGCGGGAAAGTTATTTATTGTTGCGGATCTTTACCGCGGCACCGTATTTATTTGCATGGGCAGTTTTTTCGGGAAACAGATCCTTCCCTATTAAATTATTAAGGCGGCTATCTACCTTAATAACTGTTTTCTTTGCATCTTTAACCATTTTATGTACGGTTTCTTTCATTGTGTGAAGGTAAATAACTATTTCCTGATAACCAAGATTGCCCCATAAGTTTCATTCTTTTGAAATGGCTTGGCAAAGCCTTCCAGTTCATCTGAGCGGTTGTTGAAATACCGGATGCCAAAAACATCGAAATCTTTTTCAATTTCTTCCAGGTTATTCGACACGAGCATCTGGTACAGCCTGCTCCTGTTACGGCTGCTGCCGGCAACAAATATTTCCCTTAGGGGGAACTGGCTGGTATAATAAAGAGTAATTGCTCCAACGGTGGCCATAACGGTTTTAATATCACCGTTATTGGTGATATTTCCAGCGTCTATCTTTTCATCTATCCAGTCTCCCAAAGCCAGGTTATACCTGTCTGGAGAAACCTCCATTCGTAAATGAGTAAACTGGACTATTTTAACAATTTCTCCTTTTCTGCCCTTGCTTAAAAATACATAGGTACTTAGGTCTTCCGTTGAATTTATTTCATATAGCTCCTGCTTCATCAAAACATACGTGTTTAAAATTTATTACTTAGTGCTACAATAATAATAATACGATTATATATGTTTGCTCACTCCTTGTTTTAAAGTTGTTTTACCAGGTAGTTGTTTACCTAGCTATTTAAAGGAACCAGATGCTGGCGGCAGTTGCAAACTGGTTGCTACCACAAAAAATAGCTGATAAAACATGCATCTTCATATTGTAAGGTTGCTTTCTCTACTTTTTTTTAACTTTCGGTCTGAAACGTAAAATGTATACCATCATAGCTGGGTGAACATTTCCAGCGTAAACTGTTTGTGAGCCATCCTGGTAAAAATTCGTTGATATCAATTGCAAGCGATGAATAAAAAATTAATAGGTTTATTTGTATCCGGCTTTATTGGTTTAGCAATTGCGTTTGCTTTAAACCAGCGGAGCCTTAGAGAACTGAAAAGTGAACGTGAAACAGTATACCGGGTGCAGGCCGTAATAGTATTATTTCACAAATTTTCAAGAAGCTTCAACAGTGCACAGATCTATACGCCTGCACTAGACACGTTACCCAATACGAAGATGACCCGATTTTATTACAGTGACATTAAATCTGTATTTAG
>JBBJOD010000023.1:0-17926 GCA_037721715.1 Chitinophagaceae bacterium
CATTCGCCAGGCATTCGCCATCGGAAGGAAAAAGTAATCCCGCCACATTTTTCATAAGGCTCGACTTGCCGGCACCGTTCTTTCCAAATAGCCCGTATATTTTTCCAGGAGAGAGTGTCAGGTTCAATCCATTGAACAACGCCGTTTTTCTACTGTACCTGTATGTCAGATTTTTTATGGCTATCATAGATTTATTATGTTTTAGTGTCCGAGTGAATTATAGGAATGTTGAAATTCACAATTTTACCCACCCCTACCCCTCCCAGGAGGGGATGTGCTAAGACCCGACCCTTGCCAGGATGTGCAAAGACCCGACCCTTTCCCTGAAAGGATGTTTTAAATGCAACATCAAAGCAAAGAGAGCATTCCTGTTTCAGCATAAAAAACTTAACCGACGAAGGATGGAATATTTGCTATCAAAGCGGTAGTACCGGCAATTAAAATTTATCGTTGCCAAACTCTCTTGCTTATTGGCTGAATAAGGGAACCTGTAGATGGAATACTGCAGCTGATCGAAAAAATTAGGATAGCTACCCTGAAATGTGCAATTTAGTTTGATGAAGATGGAAAGCAGCATTGAAAAAATTTATACGCATGCCCGGCTACGCATCCTGCTTCATGTCTTGTTCTGGCTGTTAATGTTTGGCCTGCAGTGGTATATTAATTCCATTTCATTCAATCCTTACAGGGCTTTCCCGTACCCGGTTTTTATCCAGTTGTTAGTTAGTGACATTTTATGCCTTGTACTTTTCTATTATCCATTCGTATATTTTGTATTGCCAGGATTTTATTACAAGAAAAAGATCTTGATCGGAATCATACTTAGCATCGTCCTGGTTGTTTTTTATGCATCAATGGAAACAGTAAGAGAGCAGGTGATACTCAAACCCTGCAAGCCCTGTATGAAAATATTGAAAGATGGTAACAAGGGATACTATACCTACCTGCATTTAAACCTCCTTCAGATGATGTCAGGCAAGGTATTGACGCTGGGCACTGTGGTAGGACTCATTTTTTCACTGGCAATACCACTGGGCATAAAAATGGGTGTCAGTGCTTTTCGTCAGCAGCTTCGTGCAGTACAGCTCGCCAAAGAAAATGTCCAATTAGAATTAAATTTCTTACGATCGCAGGTCAACCCTCATTTTCTTTTTAATACACTAAACAATATCTACGGTCTGATCCTCAAAAAAGAGAATGAGAAATCCGCAGCTACGGTGGCACGCCTGTCACAGTTCTTACGTTACAGCTTGTATGAGAACAATAGCAACAAAGCTGCGGTAGAAAAGGAATTGCAATTGTTAAAAGACTATGTATCGCTGGAATCAATACGGCTCAATTACACAAAGGTCCACTTTAATAGCAACGACGATGGTTCCATTGCCATCATGCCTTCATTGTTGATGTTACCTGTTATTGAAAACGCCTTTAAATATTGTACCGACGAAGCAGGTGCATTGGTCAGGATAGATTTTTTTATCCATGACAAAAAAATCACCTTCGCCATACAAAACCCGGTTGACACGCGCCGCCAGCCAGCCAGCACCGGTGGCATTGGTTTGAAAAATTTTCGCAAACGGCTGGAGCTCCATTACCCTGGCCGGTTTACTTACAAGGTAACTGCAATAGATTCAACTTATTCAGCGCATATAAACATTGATTGTTATGAATGAGATCAAATGTATGATCGTGGATGATGAGCCCATTGCCCGCGACATCCTGGTGAACCATATAGCGAATACATCCGGCTTAATCCTCGTGAAAAGCTGTATAAACGCCATTGAAGCATACGAAGGGCTGTACGAATACGCTGTAAGCTTAATTTTCCTCGACATACAAATGCCTGTTATCGCCGGTACAGACTTTCTAAGATCCTTGAGAAATCCACCGCTTGTTATTTTCACCACAGCATATCAGGATTACGCAGTGGAAAGTTTTGAATTAAATTCTGTTGACTACCTTCTTAAGCCCATCACGTACGAAAGATTTCACCAGGCGGTAGAAAAGGCAAGAGAAAGATTGGATGCCACGTTTGCAGGAAGAAGCCACCCAGCACCTACTAACGGTTTCGACTACCTGTTTGTTAAACAAGGCTCGCGGTTGACCAGGGTCAATCACAACGATATTCATTATATCGAAGCGGAGAAAGATTTCAGCGCGATCTTTCTCCAGGAGAAAAAGCTGCTGGCCGGGATGCACTTAAAAATGTTTGAAGATCTGCTTCCTGGCAGCCTTTTTATGCGGGTGCACCGGTCATACATCGTTAATTTATCTCGTGTAACTGCCATAAATGTCAATATGGCTGAACTGGGAAAAACTGCCATTCCGATTGGTGGTAATTACAAGGCGGATCTGCTACGGAGGCTGGGGATTGGCGGGTGAAGTTCAGCGGTCAGCGGTCAGGGTGTAGGGTTTTGATTGCCAACGGCTCCGTCACAAGTGCCGTGTTTTGAAGAACCCCGAAGAACGCCAAGGAAGGGAAACGCTGAGAGCGCAGAGAGCCTGGCGCAAGTGTTCCAACGGGCTCCTGGATGCAAAGCTGCAATACAAGCTGCCAGTTGGACGACTTGTGCCTTAGGGTGGCTTTGTTCAGGCACAAGTGTTCATCGGCGAAGGCTTCAGATTGTAATTACTTTACAACATAATACCAGCTTTTTATACCGCCGATGAAACACTTGCGCCAGGATCTCTAACACAATGCAATGACATGAGTTGTTCGCGGAAATGCCTGAAATGTTAGATCGGCTAACTACTTCGATCATTCCTTTATCGCCAAACCCCGGTTGTTATTAGCCTATAAATTGACTTAAAATAACTAACATGAAAGAATTCGTATTACTCTTCAGGGTAAAAGAAATGGAATCGCAACCAACTCCAGCCCAAGTGCAGGAAATGATGTCAAGCTGGATGAACTGGATGGGAGGTATTGCCGCCCAGGATAAAATGGCTGACAGCGGACACCGCCTGGGTATAAGGGACGCCAAAGTTGTTGGGCCATGCAAAATAGTCGTTGATGGACCTTTCAAAGAAATAAAAGAATTTATCAACGGGTCATCATCGTCAAAACCAACACCGTAAGAGGCGGTTAGAATAACAAAAGAATGCCCCATTATCCTGGGTGGAGGAAGCCATGTGGAAGTCAGGGCGGTAGTTGAGCCTGAAGATAATGAATAACGTCAAAGGGTCACCGTATCTTTATAGTGACCCTTTTTTCATGATGGAAAAACAACTACTCTTACCAGAACTTTACCGTAAGGAGTACAGCAAAATGGTCGCTGTACTATGCAGCCGCTTCGGTATGAATTTTTTGGAGACAGCCGAAGATATTGTCAGCGATGCATTCCTGTCAGCATCAGTGACCTAGGAGAAAAAAAGGAGTATCTGAAAATCCGGCGGCATGGTTATACGCTGTTGCAAAAAACAAGGCGTTAAACAACATCAAGCATACCCGGGTTTTTGAAACGCAGGTTAAAATGGGCTTGCCACATAGTAGCGATCAAAGCTATGAGATGGACTTAGACCTGTCTCCACAGAACATCAGCGACAGCCAGTTACAGATGATGTTTGCCATCTGCCATCCTACCATTCCGGCCGAAGCGCAGGTGAGCCTCGCCCTTCGAATTCTTTGCGGTTTTACAAAAACAGGACAGCAAATTATGGAACAGGGAACTTATTGACCAAGGTAACTATCTTTTGGTAAAAGCGTCCGCGGGGAAATAATTATCCAGGTACCACCTTGAAGCAGCTCTTGCCTGGTGGCATTGAATAACCAGTTGCTTATCATGAAATATTCACCGATGGCCGCCCTGAACCGGGCATATGCTTTTTCAAAGGTTTACGGTAAGGAAAAGGCAATACAAGAGGCCTTAAATCTAAAGTTGTTGGGTAACCTGTTTTATCATAGCCTTCTTGGTGAACTTTACACCTGCCTCAACAATCAGCAGGCAATCCAGCACTTTCAATATGCACTGGAGCTCGCGGGTTCTGAACAGGAGAGGGCGGTGTTGGCGAATAAGGTATCTCTGGTTGAAAGGTTGGATTACAAATGACGAGGTAGTTTCGCTGATAGATGAAAGCCCTCTCACGTTAACGGTCCGGGATTGAACAAGACCAGATCATTGTACAAGCCCAGTTTGTCTGTTGCCACTTTCTTTGTACCACTTGCCACGTCAATGATCAAACGAAAAAGTTCCCAACCCATTTCTTCAATGGTTTTTGTTCCGAATGCGATCGGCCCTGCATCAAAATCTATCAGGTCGAACCAACGGTTACTCAATTTGGAATTAGAGCTTACTTTTATCACGGGTACCATCTGCAAACCATAAGGAGTGCCCCTGCCTGTCATAAAAACATGCACATTCATCCCCGCGGCAAGTTGCAACGTGCCGCATACAAAATCGCTGGCCGGCGTTGCAACAAAATTCAATCCTTTGGTCCGGACTTTTTCGCCTGGAGGAACAACATCCACGATGGGACTGGTACCGGATTTCACAACAGATCCCAATGCCTTTTCTACGATATTGCTTAACCCTCCCCGCTTGTTACCTGGTGTGGTGTTGGCAGTGCGGTCTGCCTGGCCGTTCGACAAATAATCGTCGTACCAGGCCATTTCATCTTTCAAGGCCTGCGCCACTTTTTCATTAGCGGCCCGGGGTACCAGCAGATGAATCGCATCCCTTACTTCCGTGACTTCTGAAAACAGTACGGTTCCACCGGCTCTTACAATCAGGTCGGAAGCAAAACCGGCTACCGGGTTAGCTGTTAATCCAGAGAAAGCATCACTGCCTCCACATTGCATTCCCACTACCAGGTCAGAGACAGGGCAGGTTTCACGCCGCCTTTGATCAAGCTTTGCCAAATGTCTCTCAGCCATCCCCATAATGCCATTCACAATTTCTTCAAACCCTGAAAAAGATTCGTCCTGTAAATACAGTATGGAGTCATTACCATTTTTATGTCCATCACGCAATAGCCGTTCAGGCCGTAGTTTTTCGCACCCGAGTCCAATGATCATGGTCTCATCGCCGAAATTTGGATTTTGTGCAATGTGCTTAATGGTTCGAATGGGTATGGCAGCACCTGGTGCGTCTATGGCAATTCCGCAGCCGTAACTATGGCTGAACGCGACTACATCGTCGACATTCGGGTACAAGGGCAGCAAGTCCTTCTTAATTTTATTGATAACGTAGTTTGCAATTCCTGCTACACATTGAACACTCTCGGTGATGGCCAGCACATTTTTAGTACCGGCGGTACCATCGGCATTTCTGAATCCCTGGAAAGTATAACCTGTTAACGGAGCAGCTATGCTGGCAGCGGCATTTTTGTAGGGGATGTCTTTTAGTTCAGGTGGCAGGGGCGTTTCAATATTGGTTTCATTTAACCAACTGCCCTTTGGCAGGTCGATACTGGTAAACCCGATTACCTGTCCATAACGAATCACGGGAGTGCCTTGAGGCATGTCTTCCAATGCTACTTTATGTCCCATCGGGATGTCCTGGGTTAAAACAATCGCTTCTGACACAATTGTTCCTTTTTGTAAACCCATTTCACTGGATACAATACCTACATTATCCAAAGCGGTTGTTCTTACAATAGAGGTTGCCCCCTTATTACTCATGGCTGTCATTTTAAGTCATTGGAAAAACCTTCGATAAAATCATAACGGCTACCAATCCCGCAAATCCCATTACCGTGAGCATGTAAGAGAAAAAACGGATCGTTTCTTTTTCTTTCATCCCCGATATTTCTGTGATGATCCAGAAACCGCTGTCATTCATCCACGAAAATATTTTAGAGCCGCAACCAATTACCAATGCTAAATAAACAGGATGAAAGCCCAGAACTTCTATACTGCTGAATCCTTTCATTACCCCTATTGTTGTTACCATAGCTACCGTTGCCGACCCTTGTGCAGTTCGCACAACGGCAGTTACCAGGAAGGCTAAAGGTAAAATAAAGGTTTTATAGGATGATGCCATCTCACCTATCTGCACACCGATGCCCGTCTGCTGCAACATCTGTCCGAAAGTACCGCCTGCGGAGATGATGAGTACGATCATGCCGGCGCTCATGACGGCTTCCGTTACAATTTTCTGGAAAGCTTTGGCATTTTTCAATCGCCGCCACAACAACAACAGCGCGAAAAATGCGGAAATAAACAATGCAATGTTGCTTTCCCCCGCTGTTTTAAAAAAGCTCATAACGATACCTTGAAATGAATAAGGATCAACCACCTGCTTTTCAAATGACAGGTTAAGGATGGTGTTACCGGCTATTAACACAATGGGCACAATTACAGGCAACAGCGAGACTCCTAAACCCGGTAAAGAGTCCAGCCTTAGTTCTGCTTTTTGCTTCAATTCCTCGATGGATACGTCAGGCGTGTCGCGCATGGGCAGATCCCATTTTTTGTTGGCCCACACGGCGTATATATAACCACAGATGATAGTAAATATCCCTACAACGATTCCCATCGCCATCATTATCCCGTGGTTTACATTCAATTCGTTTGCTACAAAAGTAGGTCCCGGGGTTGGGGGAATCATAGCGTGAGCCATTACACCACCGCCCACACCGCAACTCAGGTAAAGGCTGAATTTTTTGGGATTACGGATGCCGATTGATTTCACCAGTGGAACCATTAAGAAATACACCATATCAATAAATATGGGGATCGCCAGCGAAAAGCTGCCTGATATAAAGGCGATTCCTGCATTCTTTTCCCCCACACCCTTCAGCAACGTGCGAATGATGCGCTCGGCTGCACCACTTTTTATTAACGCTGACCCGATGATGGAAGCAAAGATCACTATGAGTCCAATTTTAGCTGCCGTATTACCAAATGCATTAGCCAACCTTACGCCGATCGTTTGATTGGAAAACTTAGAGGCATCCACTCCAGTTATGCCACTGTTCAATGCAAATTGGTAAAGCTGGCTTTGGGAGCATAAAATACCTGTAACCAGTGCTGCGAATAACAGGGAGATAATCACATGCAGGCGTAAGACGATGATGCAAAAAAGTACCACGGTGATTCCGATGCCGACGAGGAGTAGTGGGTTCATGATGTGGTTTTGTTGGTGTCGCCTGGCTGGCGGCTGGCGGCTACCGGCTATCTGTTGTCCGGAATAAATTATTAAAATCCTGCCAAACCCTTACTGGAAGAAGTTTTTGGCTCATCCCCTCCTGGGAGGGGTAGGGGTGGGTAAAATTTTCAATTTAAACATTTAGGTAGTTTAGTCGGACAATAATAATGAAGATACATGACGAATTTAATAAAGCTTTCATTACAATCCATCGCCTTTAAATATGTGATATCTTGTAAGTAAAAATATCTTATCAATCATCAAGGTAAGTAGACGAATTTTATTTGATCATTACTTTCCTAATTACATTATCTTTTTATGGCCCGTTTGTATGTTACCTATCGGCACAACGATTTGGAGCTTGCCCGCCAGTTTGTGTCAGCCCTCCGGGACAAAGGGCATCATGTAACGCTGGACCAGGATTACCTCGTATTGGGAGGGAATGGCGACGCTCCCTGCATGAAGAGTTCCTTGCTGTCGATGGCCTTCTTGTTTTGTTGACGGAGAACTCAGTTGACTTAGACACCAAACACATTTCTTCCCATTTTAGCTCTGCCGACATCGGGGCTGCCCGCGCATCCAACAAACTCGTGATGCCCATCATCAAACGCGGCACACCTCTTCCAAACATCGTTTCGGCTATTGCGGATGCCTTTTAGCCTTGCTTTTTAGCGGAGCTTCCCTGACCACCCTTTTGGGCTTTGCCGCCGTGACCTTGCTTGTTATCTTTGCCTTCCGTGCTTTCCTTATCTGTGACAGGCATGGTTGGCTTCTTCTTTTTCTGGACAATACCGGATTTGTCCTTGCTTTTGTTTGCTTGATTTAGCATGACTGGAGGTTTTAGAAAGAATCACAGAAAAGATGGTGCCATGCGGCCTGTGATTGCCAAAATGCCGCATTTTTATTTTCGGCAAGTCTTCTATTGCTCTGCCTGATCTAAGATATGTAAGGGATATGCTGCGTTCATTGAAAGAACAAAATGCACAGCAACACATTCACAATAGGCTTATTGAAAAGGCGAAAGAACATTATCGCTACCAATCTATCAGTAGTGAGATTGCTTAAGAACCAAGTTTTGAACATCCACAATGGTCTAACTAATTACTCAGAAGCAGATGCTGCTCATACTAACTCAGCTTCCCGAACAACTGGCAGTAGACTTGACTGGTATTCTAAAAGAGATTTCTTGGTGTCAAACAGGGTATTGCTGATTACAGTATAGAAATTGGTAATGCCAGCGTAAAGCCGGTCAATCGCTTGCTGATTGTATTCGGGACGCGAAAAGTAACTTCTTTCGTTATCGAGGTAATTTTCAAAAATTGCTTTTATTTCATCCGTCAAGTTTCGTTGATGTTTTTCATTGACCAAAATTGAACCTATCTCCATTTTAAGTTCCTTTTCCATCGGTAGGAGTTTTTCGAAATTTTGTTCGATGGTATCATACGAAGTAGTGTGCTGCAGGAACTGCGTTTCATCTATCATCTTGTTATATAACACCAGCCTTCGATCAAAGTCTTCTTTCTCCTTATTGTAGATGGCGTACTTAGCAATAAACTCTTGTTCATTGCCCTGCTGCCGCGCCAGATAACGGAAGAAGGTATGAATTTTTGAGTCGTGATTCTCTATCCTGGTCTTTAACTCCTTCAACTCTTCTACAAGACGGACAACAAGATCACCGGCATCATTCACCGTATACCGTTGCCCATCATAATCAAAAGTTTTTATGCCGGTTTCGCCTTCAGCTATTTGCTTTAGTGATGCGATATCACTCTCCAGTGAGTTTGCCGTGTTTATCAAATCAACTATGGCATCACTAAAAAGTTCATGGATTGGACCGCTTATCGTTTCGTCCGCGGCAGCATTGGGAACGTCTGGCGCGATGTCCTTAATGTCGTAGTAGCCGTTGTAGACCTTACTAAAATTGCCTTCGTTGAATGTCCTTTTATAATCATCGATAAAGCGCTCCGTTGTTTCTATTGAAGGAGTGGTTTCATATTTAATGGGTTTAAAAAACTTCTCTGTAAAAGCCTCCTGAACAGCGTTCTTATCACTAAATAAAGAGGAAGCCAGCGCATTATTTACCTCTTTCTCCGGTATCTTTAAGTTCTTTAAATGTTCAACTCTTTCTTCCGTTGACGGGTGAGAAGCCCATTGGTCTTTAATAACAAGCTTCGAGTTGTTGAACCTGCTCATGTCTTCTTTACTTACATGTGGCAGGCCGCTTTCGAGCGCCATATTATTTTCTGCTGCTATAAAATTCATAAGCCATCCCTGTTGTTCATATACATTGTTTGTTTTTACTGATCTATCAACCTGCCTGCTGTAATAATCTAAAACCCAGGTATAGCTTTGATCGGCAAGGCCTAACCTCAACAGGGCGGATATCATGGGTGTAGGGCCTGTTACATTAGCGGCAACTTCATCTGCATGAAATTCCATCTCTCTTGACAGGGCCATGTATTTGAGGTTCACTACTACATAAACCTTTCTTAATATCCACTGGATACCCTGGATGATTTTTACCGCGAGTTGGGCAAACATTTTAAAATACTTACTTGCATTGGCCCAGCTGCCTAATATTTCACCGTAAGATTCATTCTCATACAAAAGGTTATATATAACTTGGTTCACATTATATACATAGCTACCCACTTTCATACTTCTTTGCGAAAAGTGACCAAACTCATGGGCAAGTATCGCTTTCAATTCACTTGCTGTAACCGAGTTGATGAGTCCTACACCAATCTGCAGGTTCTTTCTTACAGGGAAAATCATGCTCCAGAAACTGGAGTTGTAAAAAACAGCCGCATTCACCTCGGAAGACAAATACACTTTTTTTGGGAACTCTGTATCTACTTCGGTTACCACCTGGTGTATAAGTTCAAAAAGTACCGGTTCATCTTTCGAAGTTATCTCCCGCAAATGAGAACGGTCGACCGTATGTTTTTTAGTTATGAACTTAAATAAGAACAATAAAATGAAAACACCTACACTCATCATTCCTATACCCAGCATAAGGGTCAGAACCATGGGTTTAAAAACAATGAGCATTAAGCCCGCATAGCCAAAGCCTATAGTTAGCGCGACTGCAAGGATAATCAGGACCAAGTAGGTAACGATGAATAAGGCAATAGCCAGGATGGCTTTAGAGGCCATCTTTTTGAAGTCAGCAGAGATGTGGATGTTCACCGGGAATAGAGTTTGGTTGATATAACAGCTGCTTGAACAAGCCATTTTCGTGAGAGAAGTGTTTGTTAAGCGGCTTGTCTAAATGTATCTGTTTTATTTTCAGGTTGCAAGTTTTGAAACCAAATAAAAGATTGAGCAAGCTGTTAATACGTAGTATCCCCAGGATAACTACCTAAGAAAACAACAGACGCAGGCCCCGGTATCTACAAACCAGGTATCGGTATGTTTAACTATTTGTATGTGAATGATGCCTCAGTAATTGAAACATTGGTGAGGCCTGTATGACTATATTATATTGACGACATGAACATAAAACTGAACGGTGTAACTTTAACAGATTAAAAATTCTAAAACAGCTGGACACGTTTGACGTAATCAAACATGCGGGAATGGTTTTTCAAATATCGTGTATCATGAAAAATATTCTGTTATTACTTTTATTCATTGCAGCAGCAACATCAGTATTACATGGCCAGCATATTATACCTGCTTCAAAGCAGTCAAAAGATATTTCGATCTTAATTGATAAATACTCCGAGGCCAGGGAAAAACGAGATACACTTCTTCTCAAAGGTATTTTGACCACAGACGTTGACCAGTTAGTTTCTACAGGCGAATGGAGAGATGGTATAGCTGCGTCTGTGAAGGGAATGTTGAACAGCTCAGCCAATAGTCCCGGCACAAGAACGCTCCATATTGAAAAACTACGACTTTTCGGTCCAAATAATGCAATTGTTGATTGCAGGTATGAAATACAAAATGCAGACGGCAGCCCACGAAAAATGTGGAGTACTTTTGTAGTGGTTGCTGATCGGGGAATGTGGAAAATCAGTGCCATAAGGAATATGTTGCCGACCACACAATAATGCCTTCTTAGCGTACTGCTCTATGCCAGGAGTGTTTTGCTTCCGAAAAAAGAATGAATCGGAACAGGGTATTTGGCAGGAATTTGTTTTCCGGCAAAGAGATTCGACCTATGATGCTAATGGCTATTTAAAATTTGCCGTCCGAATAAACTCATTCTGCTTCTCGTAAGCCTTTCTGGCAGGCTATCTGAGCAGATCCCCTCCTGGGAGGGGAAGGGGTGAGTAACTACTTATGTTCAAAACATTAACGTAATTTACCCGGACAGTAATAATTTAAAACAATTTTTCCTGTGGCGGCTTGGCCCCTGCCATACGCAGGTAAACGGTGGTTTGTCCCCGGTGATGCGTCTGATGTTCAAAACACTTTGCCAATGCTGTTCCTTTAGTCAGGTCGAACCGGCCAAACAACTTAGTCGTTTCCCCTAATTGGGCAGCAGTCATTTACCGGCATTGCCGATAACAAAATCATATCCTGCCATTACCAGCTTTGTAACATTTGCCTTAGACTTATCTGTTGTTTTTTCCGATTCCCCCTGGCCTATTGGGCTTTTCACACCTGTTGCTGCAGCCGCAAATCCATAATTAGCATCCGTCAGGTGCAGCATTTGGTCAGCAAAAGAGCGCATTTCGGGGGTAGGTTTTAAGGCATAGCCGGATTCAGGCATTGAATCGAGATACTCCTTGGTGTAGGCTTTGGCTCTTTCCCAATCTTTTGTGATGTCGCTCACAGATGTTTGTGCCTGGGCAAAGAGGGTGATGCATAACGCTAAAGAAAGCATCGCTAATAATTTGACTTTCATTGGTGGTGTTTTTTTTGAAATTACAAATTTTTTAGACCTTTGTATAATTAGTTACTGACAGGTTTGACTTTCTGCCTGGTGATCTAAAGATTTTTTAATCAGTCATTGTTGCCGGGTTGAAATCGGCTTATTCCTTTCTGAACTTTCGGGATCAGGCCGCAATCTGTCATGTTTGTATTACTGGCAATGGATTTACCGGGTTAGTTGACCTGGCACAGCCACTAACTATAATTATTAAGGCAACCTGGCGGGTATAACGCTCTGCGCAAATTTTGACTGTTGATGGGTTGCTGGTGCCAAATATTTAAACCGCAACGGACAACTTGATCGATACAAAGACTGGAGGTTGCTAACCGAAACAAAGAAGTAAAGACTTGTTATCCAAAATCGCAAGGAAAGGTAGGTTTTATGCTTATCAGTTCGGCGGCGTTAAACAATGAATCTAGTTTTAGTTGCTCAGCGTCAACTGGCAGTTCACACGGTAGTGACTTTAATGAGAAGACAGGGTCAGCGCGAGAACCAACAGGGGCTTTAGATAGCTATGAAATAAGAAGCAATTCAATTTCATCTCTGCAAATATAACATTTCATGTTACATTTGCAGAGATGATTAAACGCAGACTACAAGCCAAGATCCAGGACGCTTTGCAAAGAAGCCCATCGGTTGCCCTGATGGGACCTCGCCAGGTTGGTAAAACCACCCTCGCCTTCCATATTTCCGATATAAGACCGGCAATATACCTTGATCTTGAAAGTAGCCTTGATCTGCAAAAGGTTCGTGATGTTACAGCTTTTCATTCAGCGAATAGTGACAAACTTATCATCCTCGATGAAATACAGCGGCTGCCGGAAGTCTTTGCCCCTCTCCGTGGCATTATCGATAAGGAGCGCCGCAAGGGGAACAAGGCCGGTCAATTTTTAATTCTGGGTTCTGCATCGATCGACCTGTTGCAACAGTCGAGCGAGTCGCTTGCAGGAAGGATAGCGTATCTCGAACTTTTTCCAATTGACGCTTTGGAATATGCAGGCGATGACCAGGATAAATTGAAAGAGTTGTGGCTTCGCGGCGGTTTTCCTGAAAGCCTGCTGGCAGCATCAGATAAAGACAGCCTGGCATGGCGCAATGATTTTATAAAAACATATCTTGAAAGGGACATTCCGCAGCTTGGCCCCCGAATTCCAGCCGAAACTTTGGAAAGATTCTGGACGATGCTGGCACATAACCAGGGATCGACAATGAATGCCGCCCATCTAGCCAGGAATCTTGATGTCTCGGGTGTCACCATCGGGCGTTACCTTGATTTGATGACCGATTTGCTCCTGGTGCGGCGCTTGAAGCCCTGGACATTCAACATCGGCAAACGCCTGGTGCGGTCACCTAAGATATATGTAAGGGATAACGGTATCACGCATGCGCTGTTGAATATCGCAGACTATAACAACCTTCTCGGGCATCCTGTCGTAGGCGGAAGCTGGGAAGGTTTTGTCATTGAAAATATTATGTCGGTCGCGCCGCCAAGGGTTCAACCCTTTTATTATGGCACGCCGGGTGGAGCAGAGATAGATTTGATCTTAGAATTTTCTAATAAAGAAAAATGGGCCGTTGAAATCAAGCGCAGCACTTCACCATCACTATCCAAGGGGTTCTATGTTGCCTGCGAGGATGTTAAACCGCAACGTCGTTACGTTGTTTACTCGGGCAAGGACAGCTTTCAATTCGGCGAAGGAGTGACGGCGATTTCATTGGCGGGACTGATGCAGGAAATTTCAAACCAGGAATAACATACTTGCCTTTTTCACTATTTGGGTCTCTGCTTTAGTTCGGGCACCGCCTTCATGATTCGTCCTTAGTTCGTCTATACAACTACCTCGTGCTGCCACGCTTTTTAGTTACTGGAGTTTTTGTGATAGAAGGTAATTTCAGCTTGTTTGTATTCTACTTAGCGGTGGGGAACATTTGATGGGCCATGCCATCTTTCATCCACCATGCTGTCTGGTAATAGCATGTCGAGTGCTGCACCTACTTTGTCCCGGTGGATGGGTGAGAGATCTATCCAGCCCAGTGTTGTCATTCAATTAGTTTTAAATATTGAATCAGAAATAATAAATCAAGTAGTTCTCTATTTTAATTTGAGCTACAACTTATCCTCAAATCAGAACAAGAAGTAATCAAGCATATTATAATTACGATATGCCCTTCCATTAACGTATTCTTATAAACCGAACACCATACTTTTACCCCACAGACAACTTTCCACTCTCTTTCCAAATATATGCAGGCATCTCCTCCCTTAATCTCCATGTAATCGTCATCGGCTTCGAACCCTCATGCTCCACATAATCTGCTTCTCCCAAAAACACAAATCCCATTGTATTGCCGTATTCATCATCCGATTGTTCCCGGACGAATAGCAAAATCTTTTTACCGAGTTTCCGGTGTTCGATATAACTCAATCCTTTACCCATATCCGGACGCGCGGCATTCTGAGATTGCCAGTTAAACAATCTATCGCTGATCGCGAAGTCTTCGTATAATGTCGTCGGTGAAAAATTTGCTGCTGATTTATTTAGTGTGATAAATAATAATTCCGAGTTCTTTGATTTGATTTCCACTACCCCTTCAAACGTTAATGTCTTCGTGCCAAAAATCTTGAATCCAAACCCAGCTAAAATCTGGTCCTTTGAATACCTGCTATGCAACTGCAATGGCATTGAGTATCCAAGGTCTAGCTCTTTCTCCACGAAATCAATTTTGTCTATAACCAGTTCCAGTATTTCTTTAATTTCTGCTACCATCACTTGGCTATTCCCAATCGCCTTAATACTCGCCTGCAAATTTTCAAATTGATTGGGGTCCTGCCAAACATCGTAATGCAGCATCAAACAAAAGGTTTTCTCTTCATCTATGAGAGAAGAGATAGCTACGTTGAAGTTGATGGCAGCGATTTTTAAAAGGAATGAGTAATAAGAATAGCTGTTTCCACCCAGCCACTTTAAACGAATGGCTCTCGTAATTTCTACTTCATTGTTACTTGAAAAATCATCCAATACTTCGGCCAGCACACATAAGCGCTTCCAACTTGTTTTCCGACTATATAAGAGACGCAATTGAATGTGATAAAACTGTAAGAAATTTTTAATCGTTAAGGGCAGCGATGTCTGGTGCTTGTAATTCCGTATCTTTTGGATGAGTTGGTTCTTGTTGAAACCCAGGGCTCTTTTAAGATTCTGCAGGATATGTTCCTTGGCCTTCCGTTCTAAAATGATCGTGCAGCCTAATGGTAAATGTGGGAAGTCGTTTTCCACTTCTTTGTGTAGCGACTGATTTGTCTTGCCTATCAATGCACGGAACTTGGATTCAAAATCGTAGTCAACGTTTGCCTGTCCAACAAAATCAAGGATGGTGACATACTCTTTGCCGTCGGCCTTTCTGAGTCCCCTTCCAAGCTGCTGTAAAAATATTGTCAAACTTTCGGTAGGACGAAGAAACAGAATCACGTCTATTTCGGGAATATCAACTCCTTCGTTAAAGATGTCTACGACAAAAAGGTAATTGATTGATTTGTCTTTTAGTCGGTTTCGAATTTCTGAGCGATTGCTGGAGTTATTGCTTGTCAAATAATCCGCCTTGAAACCTGACAGCGCAAATTTCTCCGCCATGTACTGCGCGTGTTCCTGGGTTACACAAAAGCCCAGCGCTGTGACTTCCTGCGGATCACGGAGGTATTTGTGCATATTTTGAATGATCTCACCTACTCGCCTGTCGTTCTGCGTATATACCTTTGTTAATTCGCTCGGTTGGTAATGCCCACCGCTCCATGCTACTTTTGACAGGTCAACGCTATCAGATACCCCGAAATACTGAAACCGACAAAGCAGCAGCTGGTTCAATGCTTCCGGAAGCCTGATCTCTGCAGCGATGGTATTGCAAAAGTCTTTCAATATGTCTGCTCCATCCATACGTTCAGGTGTAGCCGTGAGTCCTAATAGAATTGCAGGACTAAACTGTTCAAGAATCGGGCGGTAACTGCTTGCCGAAATATGATGTACTTCATCAATAATAATAAAATCAAAGTAATTGGCAGGAAATGACCGGCGATTTAAATCATTGTTCAGCGTTTGCACCGATGCAAACACGTGGTCAAAGTGTTCCGGCACATTTCCATCTACCCAAAGCTCACCAAAATTATTATCTCTTAAAATGCCTCGGAAACTTGATACTGCCTGCTCCAGGATCTCTTTGCGATGTGCAACATAAAGCAGTTTTGTTTTGCTCCTGCTTGCAGCTCGTTTATAGTCGAAAGCGGCGATTACAGTTTTACCAGTTCCGGTTGCGGCAACTATCAAATTTCTATAACGGTGATGCACCACTCTCTCCGCTTCAAGATTATCGAGGATCTCCTGCTGGTAAGGATGCGGTGTAATGTTGAAAAAGGCAAGTGTATCGGTGCCATTGTAACGCTCGCTTTTTAATGCCCGCCGGAATCTTTCCTTATGTTCCTGAATATTGTACGACTCAAATTCCCTTTTTTCCCAATAAGTTTTGAAAGTACCTAATGACTTTTCAAGGATATGAGGGATTTCTTTTGTGGTAATTTTAATGTTCCATTCCAGTCCACTGTTTAAGGCTGCATGTGAGATATTTGAAGAGCCAATATAACCTGTGTGAAAACCAGTTTCACGCATGAAAAGGTATGACTTCGCATGTAACCGCTCTATTTTGGTGTTATAGGATATTTTAATCTCGGTGTTTTTCAAACTGGATAGAAATTCGATAGCTTCCGGGTCTGTCGCACCCATGTAAGATGTTGTGATGATCTTTAATTGTTTTCCACTGTCGGTAAAATTTTTTAACTCTTCCTGGAAGATGACAATGCCGCTCCATTTGATAAATGAGACCAGGAAGTAAATGGAATCTGCTGAAAGGATTTCCTTTTTTAGTTCAGTTTGAAGGGAAATGCCACTATTATTACCTGTAAACAGCTCACTGTGTCTTAATCCTGTGACTGGAGTAATTTCCTTTAGGTGAAGGTCCAGGTTAGAAAAGGAAGTCTGGTCTTTAGAAAATATAGCATTTAGGATGTTAGTTTCAGTGGATAACAAGTCTTCATTAAAATCATCATCTTTTAATTCATCTCGTACAAACTTTATAAGATTATTGGTTAAGAGAACCTGCTTTTCAATTATGTTGTCGGTACCATAGGAGCTAAGTGCTTTTTGCAAAATGTTTACGAGATACAACGATAAAAATTGAGCCGCTTCTACCTTATCCAGGGCGGTTCTTTTGATATAATATTTTTCCTGGTCCAATCCATCCAGCCTGGAATTAATCATTTTGCTGATCAATTCTTCGTATAACCCAAGTTTCATCTAACGATAATATGGTTTTTGTGCATAATTGAGATGATTTTAATCAGAAATATTAATACCTACCGGCTTAAACCGGTAGGATGTAGATGTTACTCATTAATTAGAAACTTGTTACTTCAGAGCTAAATCCCGTTTCTACTATGCTTCGAGCTCTAGGTCATGCCCTTGAACTTATCCTTTTTTCAAAATAACAAAAGGTAAACAAACTCTTACTTAAGATTAAATAAATCCAAAATTCCAGAAGCAAGCGCTGCAAAGCGGAGAATGTTTTATAGCATTCTAGATAATGAGCATGGAAAGAACTGAGGTAAATACATATAAACTAGAAAAGCACACTGGTTCAAAATCTGGAAAATAGATTTATTTTAAATAGTGCAGATAGTTGTAAAGTGGCTGCCCTTTGAACCGCCGCCGATTCCATTGATATCTGTTGTTGGCAATTAACAGTTACCCCTTGTTCCCCTTAGATATTGTTTGCCAAAGTGAAAAATATTGCCTGGTTAACAACAACCCTCTGGTATCATTGAAAACCGGTAATTTTAATCAACACATCTATACAGCTGCTTATATGAATAACATTAGACAAACCTACATGTCGGCCATGTTGTGTTTTC
>JBBJOD010000024.1:0-17885 GCA_037721715.1 Chitinophagaceae bacterium
GAGAGACTGACTTTGAGTCGCGACAGGGAAAAGATGGAAAAGGTATTAGGCGGGATTGCCCAGTTGGGCAGGGTACCGGCTGCCTTGTTCATCGTTGACATCGGGCACGAGCACATTGCCTTGTCCGAAGCAAAACGCCTGGGAATTGGTACGTTTGGCATGGTGGATACAAATTGTGACCCTAATAAGGTTGACTTCGCGATTCCTGCAAATGATGACGCTACCAAGTCTATTGCAATTATTACGAATTACATCACAGCCGCCATAGCTGAAGGGCTTGCTGAAAGGCAGGCATCCAAGGAAGAGGATGTTGAAGAAGTAGGAGATGAGAATGAAAAGAAAGCTGCCCGTTTACAAGCCGAAGCAGAAGCTGAAGCTGCGCGTGCACGCGGTGGTGGAAGAGGCAGGGGTCCTGGTGGACCCGGCGGACCCGGTGGTGGAGCGGGCGGGCCACAGAGACGCCGTCCTTCCGGTGGACCGGGTGGTGGTGGTGGAAATCGCCGTCCCGGAGGGGGAAGGTAGGGCGCTTTCAGGTACCGGCTGTAAGCATTCAGCGATCACCTTTGAACATTCGTCTGTTGGTTTTTACTACAGAATGATGCGAAAGAATTCATCGAGGATTTAAAATAATTACACGGTTGGCAGTGGCCGGTCTATCGCCCAACGGCGATCTAAAAGCTGATAGCTGACCGCTAACTACAATCAACATAAAAACAAATGGAGCCAAGTATGTCTGTAAACATAACTGCTGCCGAGATCAACAAGCTTCGCCAGCAAACTGGTGCCGGCATGATGGATTGTCGCAAAGCACTGGTAGAGAGTAATGGAGATTTTGAAGCTGCCATTGATTACCTGCGCAAAAAAGGCCAGAAAGTAGCCGCGTTGCGCGGAGATCGTGAAGCAAAGGAAGGTGTGGTAATAGCCAAAACCACGGCAGATAATAAAACAGGATTCATCATCAATGTTTCGTGTGAAACGGATTTCGTAAGCAAGAATGCCGAATTTGTGGCTTTCGCTCAATCGATAATGGAAGTGGCTGTTTCAAATGACGTTAACAGCGTGGAAGAACTGAATGCGTCCAGGTTAGAAGGTGCTACTGTTGCTGATAAAGTTAACGACCAGGTGGCCAAGATCGGAGAAAAGATAGGTGTCAGCCGCTTTGAAAAAATCCAGGCGGAAGGTGTTGCTGCGTATATACATGGTGCCAATAGGATGGGTGTACTGGTAGGTCTTAACAAAGCATCTGATCTTGCGCTGGAAGCAGGAAAAGATGTGGCAATGCAAATTGCCGCTATGAACCCGGTTGCAGTCGATGCAAACAGTGTTCCTGCTGATACCGTTGAAAGGGAACGAATCATTGTAACGGAACAGATCTCCGCTGATCCTAAAATGGCCGGTAAGCCTGCCGAGATGATTGCTAAGATTGCGGAAGGTAAGTTAAATGCTTTCTTCAAGGAGCAGACATTAACCGCCCAGGCCTATGTGAAAGACAGCAGCAAAAGCGTAGGTGATTATCTTAAAAGCATTGATCCTCAATTAACTGTTGTTCAATTTAAAAGAGTAGCATTGGGATAATTGCGCTTTTTTTTTGCTGATTTTATACATCGTTAAAGGCTGTCTCAATAACTGAGACAGCCTTTAACTTATCCGGTGCTTCCGGGTAAAGTCTTACTCGTTTCTCCACTAGACGGTTACTAAAACCATCGCATACCTATATTCCATATCTTCGCAGGGCACATCGTAAAATACTCTCTGAATGCAACCTAAATTTAAGCGTATCCTGTTGAAACTTTCCGGCGAATCTTTAATGGGAGACAAAAATTTCGGCCTGGACTCGGCCGTTATTTCAAAGTATGCTAAAGAGATAAAATCAGTTATTGAATCAGGGGTGGAAGTTGCAATAGTTATCGGGGGAGGTAATATTTACAGGGGGATGAATGAAGCAGAAACTGGTATTGAAAGGGCGCATGGGGATTATATGGGAATGCTGGCAACGGTAATAAATGGAATGGCGGTACAGGCCGGACTGGAAAAAGCCGGCGTTTACACGCGGTTACAAAGCGCCATCAAAATGGAACAAATTGCTGAACCCTATATCAGGCGAAGGGCAATGCGTCACTTGGAAAAGGGAAGAGTGGTGATATTCGGTGCAGGAACGGGTAATCCTTATTTCACCACTGATACGGCAGGCTCGCTCAGAGCTATCGAAATAAAAGCCGAAGTAATCTTAAAAGGTACACGAGTAGACGGCATTTATACCGCGGACCCGGAAAAAGATCCTACCGCTACCAAATATGAACAAATAACGTTTGCCGAATGCATAGCCAGCAACCTGAAAGTAATGGATATGACTGCTTTCACGCTATGTATGGAGAATAAGCTGCCAATTATTGTATTTGATATGAATAAACCCGGAAACCTGTTAAAAGTAGTTATGGGCGAAAATGTAGGAACGCTGGTAACGGGAGAAACAATCGGCGCTTAATTCTGTAATTACTTCGACCAGTAAGCATCGATGATGAGCATATGTCTCCTTTTCCAAATCCGCGAAAACAATGTCAACTATCTCAGATATTCGAAAAGATTACCAACTACAATCGCTCCAGGAAAATGAGGTGGCTACCGACTGCACCCAGCAATTTACAAAGTGGTGGGAAGAAGCGTTGCATGCTCAAATAGAAGAGCCCAATGCCATGACATTAGCCACAGCTTCCCGGGATGGATTACCTTCCGCCAGGATCGTATTGTTAAAAGGGATTAGTAGTGATGGATTCATTTTTTACACAAACTATAACAGCTTTAAAGGTCAGCAACTAGACGAAAACCCCCGAGCCTGTCTTGTCTTCTTCTGGAAGGAGCTTGAGCGCCAGGTTCGTATCACCGGGCTTGTAAACAAAATTAGTTCCAGGGAAAGTGATGAATATTTCAACAGCAGGCCTATTGGAAGCAGGATAGGAGCATGGGCATCGCCTCAAAGCCAGGTGATTGAGAACCGTGAATGGCTGGAGACGGAACAAAATAATTTCTTACAGGAACTTGGTAGCGCACTGCCATTACGCCCTGAATATTGGGGAGGTTATATTGTAAAGCCGGTAACCGTTGAATTTTGGCAGGGAAGAACGAGTCGTTTGCACGACCGCATTCAGTATACACTGCTGGAGAGTGGCAGCTGGAAAATTGAAAGGCTGGCACCTTAGGCCAGCCATGAAATTTATTTGGCTTAGGCTAAGTACCTCTACTTATGACGGGCTAACTTCTTGTTGCTTTACGGGTGTTTCTTTCTTTACTGTAGGTCTTGCAGGCCTGGATTTACCAAATGACCCTTTAAATATCTTCCCTTTCTTTGTTTTTTTATCACCTCTTCCCATTGTTATTTTATTTCTTTAGTGTGTCGCAGATATGCTGCAAAATTATTGACTGCAAAAGTGCATCATTTTACTCATAAAATAACACAACGGTCCTCTTAAATTCATACTTCAAATAAAAAAAGGCAAGAAATACCAGGATGTTTCTTGCCTTAAATAACAAACAGTGAATTATATTTTCGCCGATAATTCTTTACCTGCTTTAAATTTGGCTACTTTTTTAGCTTTAATTTTTATCACCGCTCCAGTTTGTGGGTTGCGGCCATTACGAGCTGCTCGCTTCGAGACAGAAAAAGTACCAAAACCAACAAGGGTTACTTTTCCGCCGCCTTTTAAAGTCTTAGTAACTGCTTCAACAAAAGAATCCAATGAAGCATTTGCTTGTGTTTTGGTAACTCCTGCCTTATCAGAAATCACTTGAATTAATTCAGATTTGTTCATAGTGGAAATATTTTAATCAGGACAAATATAGACGCTTTTTGGAATGAACAAAATTATTTCGCTATCGGTTACGCTGTAAAAACCGCTGCAGGCCGCTTGGAAAAATAAATTTGATTTAATTAAATGACTGCTAACCCGTCTATACATTAAATATTATGATATAGATTATTTTAAATGAAATGATGATATTATTTAAGTCATTGAAAGACCACCTCCATTAAAGTACTGAAATCTACAATAAAATTTCCCCATTTATTTACTACATTCTCCCGGTGCAAATCTTCAAAAGCAGATCCGTATTCATTGAATTGGTCCATTGATTCTGCATCAAACTGAACAGCATAGGTAGGCCCGTCGGTATCGTCAATTTTCAGAAGTCGTACCATTTTCAATCCTGTAAAAAGCCCGGTAGCCAGTATACACGGTATATGTTTGTCCTTCATCCAGGTAAACCATTCTTCATGAATCAGCCAATCTACTTTAATGGTGACATTGTAAATGATCATAAAGAAGAAAGATAATTGGTACTAAAATAGACTGTCAGTGATCTCCGTACTCTCCTGTAACCGTTTATTGAAATCTGTGAGAATTAAACGTGAATGTAAAATAATTAGTAAAATTTTTTACTTTTGATCTTCCTTTCTTTTTAGTTCTTTGGTCATTCTAAATGTTAGTAACAAAAGCAGCGACAATACCAAACCTATTACAATCCATAACACCAGTGTGTTGGTTTTACCAGCTGGCGTAACTGGTTTGTCGGCAGTTCGGTGATTGAGTACAGGGCCAAGTTTAATTTCAGTAGCCCCATTTGATATGCTATCCCTGAAAAAACCCAGGTCGTATCTGGGTGCGTCTGCCCGGGAATTTCCAAATGCCAGCTCATATGCTTTTGACGGCTCCAGGTAGGCAACTAAAGATTTACTGAGCTGATAAGCCTTGACTGCGCTTATACGTAGAGGTGGATTATCTTCATTTTCTATTTCCAGCAGCAATTCCCTGGTTTTAACATTCAACACATAACTGATCGGCTCTTTTGAATTGACAGTAAGTTCTTTCTGCCAGGCAAAATTATTTTTACTGCTTTCTTTTATCCTTAATTTCCTATTGAAGAATTTTATGCCATCAACATTAAATTGAAGTCTGTTTACGAGGTATTCATCGTTGAAATGCACGGAAACATACGATACACTATTATTGCTGTCATGCTGGCTATAAAGAGGCGAAGTGATTGGCAGGAATTTAGTATGATTCAAATGCCCCTCATAAACGCCTGCCTTCACAATATTAACTGGTAACAGGTCTTTGCCAATGATTACCATCTTGAAGTATTTATAGGAACTGGATGGAAAAGCAATCGATTGGATAAAGCTATCATCGGAAGTTATAGAAGCAAAATTGTTAAGGCTGATATTTTCTTTAATGATGAACCATTGTCTGTAATCGTCACTGCCACTTATATTAACAGCCCTGTGGGCTTCGTTGTTTTTTATTATCAGCAATAAGGCATTAATCGCCTTGTTTAGATTATTCTGAATAATAATATGCGTTTGTTTATCAGTTTCTTTTCGAATTGAAAGAATGGGCAATTCCTGGAAATATTTATCACTGAAAACTTCCGGGTCGTCTTGTAATAAGTAAGCAACCTGGTTACCTTTTTCGTCAAGTATCCTGATGTCTGTTAATGCATCGGTACACTTTGCTATCACCGGGGGACCCAAAACAATCCTGTAAAACCCGGGTCTGCTCACTTTCTCCAGGAAGCACTTAAATTGGAAGGTGGGTTGGGCACGTACTGAAAATGCCGGGAGTGTTGCAATGAGCAATAGCGTATTATATAGCAGGCTTTTTCTCATCTTCAATGATTATTCTTTTTAATCGCTGGTACATAAATGAAACCACCAGGAGCAGTACTCCCAGGCTGAAAAAGGCGGCTATTTTACCCGCAACCGGTATGTTGCGAATATCGAATAGGAACAGTTTCAACAAGATGACAAAAAACAGTGACAGGGAAATAATTCTTAGCGTCCTGAATTTATGTTTCATCCCGAGCCACATAAATCCAAATGAACACAATCCCCATAGAATCGGCAGGCCGGTTTTTACATAAATTCTCTGTATATATGCCAATGAATTGTTATTAACGTAAAACAGACTGTTAACAAGTAATTGTACTTCAGCGCTTAAAAAGATTATGATGGAAATGCAAATAGACCAGATTAAAAAGTTACTGTACTTCTTTACTGCCGGTGCATTGGCACGAAGCACACTGATAAACTGGTACAAAATGATGGCCATTAATAAAGCGCTTACCCAGTGAGTAATGAAGCGATACCCAGGGCTGTTTTGTTGCAGTATCTGACGTTGCACTGCAAACAGTATGGGAATTGTAAGCAGATAAATTACTATGCAGAAAATAAGTAATATCGTTTGGATGTGCCAGTGTGATCTAAGCGATTTCACACGACTGGTAATAAAATGAAAGCTTAAAACAAAGGCAAAACTGTACAGTAATAAGTTTGGCACATGAAGGGCTGAACCAGGATAATAAAAATGAAACTGGTGATTGATCTCTAAGGCGCCTGCAGCAAATAGTAAGAGAATGCCGGCAGCCCGGAAAAGATTTATACCAGCAAGTGACATTTTATTTGAAGCTATCTCTACATTGTCTTTTTTTCTTAGTACAAAAAGAAGATAAGAAGCAATGGCTGAAAATACGCTGGTAACAAAACCTTTATTAAATATTATGGGAACCGGCGTATTATTTTCGCCGTAAATATTCAGCCAGTCCATCGCCAGACTTACCAGCATGGCTGCCCATACCAGGAAAGACGTTAAGCGAATGATATGGATCTTTGATTTCTGGTACAGCCAGTAAAGCAATACTGACTCGGTGGCCCAGAACAGCGTGATGTTGTTTCCGTTTAACTGTATGGGGGCCGTCAAAGAAATAAAACTTAGCGTAATACCAATGAGCAGGTACAATATATTGTTGTCAATTTTACGGTTCCTGATCAATAATAAGGATGCCGCCAGGTTGAACACACCCACAGATGCTGTAAAGAGCCCTCTGTATTCAACGGCTTTCATAGTGGTAAGGCAATATATTCCTGCGGCAAAGTAAAGGGAGGTGTTAGCAAGGAGTATTCCAAAATCAGAAGCGATAAACTTTTTATTTTCCCTGATATTATGTGCAATGTTAATAAAGAAGAACAAAAGGTAAAAAACAGTGGCAAATAAAAGCCCGTTACGGTAGGTTGATGACGCTACATTTGTTTTCAGGGTAACTAACCAGGAGCCGAATAAAATTACTGTAAATACAAATGCCAGTAAATTTAACAGGCGCCAGGCTTTGTTATAGGCAATAAATAGCAATCCCGCATTTAAGACGATGAGATAAGCAAAAAGTGTTTGGTAATTACCATTGCCGCTGCTTACCATAAACGGAGTGGCAAAGCCCCCTACTAATGCTATAATGGCCAGCTCCTGTCGGTTATATAATTGCGAAAGCACCACGGCAAAACCAGTGATGATTACCATCATAATAAAAGCCACCACCTGGCTGAATAATTGAAACTGGTGATAGGCAAGGGCTATGGTGAAATAAAATATCGCCAGCCCGCCACCTGTTAAAACAGAACTAAATGCCTTGTAATTGTTTCTTAACCTATGAGCAATTGCTGCAAGAACGCCACCGCACAATATGCCAATACCTACCCTTCCGACAGGCCCTATCCAATCATTATCAATTGCGTATTTTACAAAGAATCCGATTGCTAATACAAGAATGCCAATACCAATCTTACTCACCAGGTTCTCGCCAATAAATTTTTCAAGATCGGGATTGCGTTCCATAAAAGACCTGCCTGGTGTAATAGCCGATGGCTGCTGACCTGACTTTCCCGGTTCTGAAAAATTAACCGAGGTGGCTCCTTTTTGCTGATGACCAGGATCAGCCAGGAATGTTTCAGTTGCTGAATCTTGCAGTAACGATTCAAGTGCTACTGACAAAGGTTTTCCTTCTACTTCTTCAAAGCCGGACTTCCATGTTTCTTTTACTTCCGGTGTAATTAATTCTGGCGGTGTCGTTGTAACCATTGGTACTGTAGGAGGGACGGTAATTTCAGCGACTGGTATTCCCAATCCTTCGCGCAAGGTTCGTACTTCGGTTTCAAGGCTCACCAGGCGGTGCTGTAATGACTTTTTTAATGACACGATCAATATCATGATAGCAATAAAAAGCGCAATAGACAAAACTTCCATGTTCTGACAGGTTAGTGCAGTTAAAGTTATTAAAGGCTTGCCAAAGCCTCACTAAACTAATCGTAATTTGATAAATATCAAAGGAAAGTCAAATTGAAAATTGGGTTTGAATTGGAATTACTTCTTCAGCAGCGCATAACCAATTAGGTGATGGCCAATTGTAAATAGACGGGGCAATGATCACTGTGCTTTACATCGGGTAATATCCGGGCATCCTTTACTAAAGCTTTTAAGTTGTCGGTGACGTTTATGTAGTCGATCCTCCAGCCCTTGTTATTCAGCCGAACACTCGGGAAACGCTGGCTCCACCAGGAATACTGGTGTGCTTGCTGGTTCACCTGCCTGAACGAGTCAACAAAACCGGTAGCGAAGAATTTATCCAGCCATGCTCTTTCTTCAGGTAGAAAACCGGACGATTTTTTATTTCCTTTGGGATCATGAATGTCGATTTCTTTATGAGCAATATTATAATCGCCGCAAACAATCAGTTTAGGTCT
This sequence comes from Chitinophagaceae bacterium, assembly GCA_037721715.1. Lineage (GTDB taxonomy): Bacteria > Bacteroidota > Bacteroidia > Chitinophagales > Chitinophagaceae > JADCRZ01. The sequence goes on from JBBJOD010000024.1 coordinate 8,564, forward strand.
TTCTTTGCGTAGCACCAGCAGGTAATCAAGCAATTCATTCAACCAAAGGTATTTATATTGTTGGCGTATGTCACCGGTGGTACCGGAAGGAAAATAAGCGTTTATCAAAGTGAGGTCTCCAAAATCAAGACGTATAACCCTTCCTTCCGCATCACTTTGCATATTGCCGTTGCCAAGCTGAACAAAATCTGGTTTTATTTTAGTAAATACTGCCACCCCGCTATAACCTTTTTTCTGCGCCGAATACCAATAGTCGGTGAATCCCATATCAACAAATTTTTGATGCGCTACATTGTCTTTTTCAGCCTTGGTTTCCTGTACACAAATGATATCGGCAGGATCTGTTTGCAGCCATTCGCAAAAACCTTTTTTCACGGCAGATCTGATCCCATTAACATTGTAAGAAATGATACGCATAAGGGAAGAATTTGGCTGGTTATAATTCGCAGGAACCTGATCAGAAAACCCTTACATTTCTAAAAACATCAATGGCTAAAAAATCCTACCATCTTAACTTCAAAAGAAAGAAGAATATCACCGGGTTGATGTTTAACGCTTCGTTTGATCTGGACGGTGGGGATCAAATATACGTTCCAGTATCTGAACATTATAAATTGAATTGTCTAATTTGTTCAGGAAACTTGTGGCGTAATAACCGAAAATAAAATATTTATCGTTTTTATGTTGAACAAATGCCGGCATGTAAGCTGCGCGGAAATCGTCATCATCAAAAATCTTCTTGTAAGAACTGTAAATGAAGTCACTGTGTCTGTAACCGGGAACATTTTCATAAAGCACAAATGTTGACGTATCGTATACCACTTCTCCTCCGAAGCTGGTACCGAATACATCTGGTTTCATTTGCCAAAAGGCTTTCTTATCGAAGGAGGCATGATTGCGTACGCCTGTTTTTATGGTATTGGCATGTGCCATAAGGGTACTGTTCAGTCCGAGCATGTCCATAGTTGTTCCCTTGTAAATGTACCCAAACCCCCCTGTGGCATTGGTACCCATTGAGGGATAAGCCTTGCAGTCAGCAAAAGCCTGGTTCATTTCAACGGCAGCCTGGCGGCCGGCTCTCGCAATTTCGAACTCCGGGAAATTAAGCAATTCGTCTCTGAAGAAACCGAAAACAGTTGATTTGCCAGAAAAAAAAGCTGCAAATACCAATGAGACAACAACCACGGCTGTTGCAATCCTGGTTCCCTGCCTCATGAAACCAATATAATTACGCCAAAAAAACGTAATGGTAACAGCGAGGTAAAACAGGGGCAGTAATGGTTGATAAAACCGGCTAAAATGAAAATGGTCTCCACCAGTTAACACCGGGAATGCCAGCCCTGAAAATACTACCGACAGCAAGACAGCTTCTACTTTTTCCTGGTTCGAATAGAGCTCAAGGTTACCCGACTTCTTCCATTTGATCAGCATCATGAAACCAAAGAATAACAAGAGGGGGAAAATAAAAGCAGCCAGCGGAAAGTTATTGAAAAACTGGAATAAGTAACCGAGACCTCCAATCAGGTTGCCTTTTTCACTTCCTGATACCTTTGCATAATAGGTGTTCGGTAACGGGTAGCCAAAATAAGATAGTCGCCATAAAATAAGAGCACCCAGGCTGATGGCATAGCTTAGAAAAGGGACGAGGGATTTTTTTAAGCTGTATCTCCATCCGTAATCTGCATACAGCATTACGAATAATATCAAGATAAACAAGAAGTTGAATGCAATACTTTCCGGACGTGTAAGATTAATTAAAATAAGCATAACGCTGAACCCGACTATATTGATTTTTTTCTGGTTGAAATAATAGTTGCATAACATAAGCGAAGTAAGCGCCAGCAGGAAGGACCATAAACTGGTTTCCATCAGACCGAGGATGTTCCATTCAATATAACCCCTTGGGGCTATCAACAAAAACAAAATGATAATGTCTGTGGCAGTAATCGCTGCACTTTCAGTGTTGTTAATCTTCCGGGCAAATTCTAGTACTTTGTAAATCGTAAAAAAGCTTAGCGTGAATCCGAATATTAGAAAAAAAAGTGGAAGATTCAGGGGTGAGATCTTGTAAAAAAGCGCCCCTATCAGGGTCCATAGTAAAGAAGTAAAGCCTTCAACCCTTTCACCCCCGATGTTCCATACAAAGCCATGCCCCTCCGCAAGGTGCTTCATATAAACGAAATATATATTGGCATCATCGATTCCTATATTTGGTTTTCCATACCCTTTCCAATAAACAAGAGAAAGCACTAATAAAGAGAAGAAAATAACTGCCGGTAATATAAATTTCTTTATACCAGGAGGGGAAATCGACATATAGAATAATTAATTACCTCGCAATATAAGAAGGTTTATAGAACGGTAATCCAATCAAATGAAAATACTGTACTTATACCTGCCTCCTGTAATCAATTGCCTTTATCTTAGCTGCTTATTAATGTATATGCCTGTAACCGAAAGAATAATTCCAGCAAAGCAGTCTGTATACCTGGACGGGCCTAAGAGCCGGACATATGAACTCGCTTTTGCTGTTCGTGTGTTCCGTCAATTGATACGTGGCTTCAGGACCTTGTTTTTTATTGGCCCCTGCATAACCGTTTTTGGCTCTGCGCGTTATAATGAAGATCATCGGTACTATATAGCCGCCCGGGAATTTGGTAAACGCATTGCAGGAATGGGATTCACAACTATGACCGGTGGCGGGCCCGGTATCATGGAGGCAGCTAACCGGGGTGCTTTCGAGAACGAAGGCTATTCTGTCGGTTGTAACATTCGGCTGCCTTTTGAACAGAAAACAAACCCATACCTGAATAAGTCGGTAATTTTTGAGCATTTCTTTGTAAGGAAACTACTATTGACAAAATACTCATACGCGTTTATTATTATGCCCGGTGGCTTCGGAACCATGGACGAATTTTTTCAAACAATTACATTGATTCAAACAAAAACGTTAATTAGATTTCCCATTGTACTGTATGGAAAAGCGTACTTCCAGCCACTACTGACATTTATAGAGCACATGGCGACAGAGGGAACTATTTCCAAAGAAGACCTTGACCTTGTTTTGACAACTGACGACATCGATCATGCCATTGATCACATCACGATGTATATCAATAAAAACTACAAAGTAAAAAAACGAAGACCTCTATGGTGGCTACTGGAAAAGAGATGACGGAATTAAACGGGTTAAAAACCTATTGTAACATAACGGATAACAATATTTGCTTTTGACATAACTAATCATATATGAATAAAGTATTCAACACTATCATCTTCGATCTGGGAGGAGTATTAATTGATTGGGACCCGCGGTATGTCTATAAAAACATATTTGACAACGAAGAAAAAATGAACTGGTTTTTTGAAACCATCTGTACCAGCGACTGGAATGAAAACCAGGATGCAGGTAGATCTTTGCAGGAAGCAACGGAAGAACTGGTTACCAGGCATCCCGAATATGAGAGTCAGGTTAGGGCATTTTACGGACGTTGGGAAGAAATGCTTGGAGGTGCCATAGAAGGCACCGTAGATATATTGCGCTCTTTAAAAGCCATGAACAAATATAAAATATATGCTTTGACAAACTGGAGCGCGGAAACATTTCCTGTTGCCTTGCAACGTTATGATTTCCTGGGATGGTTTGATGGTATCGTCATGAGTGGCGAAGAAAGAACCAGAAAACCCTTCCCCGAAATTTACCAGATATTACTCGACCGATTTAGTGTGAATGCCTACGAAACTGTTTTCATTGATGATAACCGCAGGAATATACAGGGGGCTGAAGTGTTAGGCATCCATGGGATTAGATTTGAATCGCCAAAGCAGGTAAGCGACGATTTGAAACAGCTGGGCATTTTATAAAAACAATTGCCTGTTTATCTACCAGTAGTTGCAGTTCCAAAAAATTACCCATGGAAGAATTCGAGGACGCTTCAGTGTGTGAAGAGGAGGTTGATGACCAGCAGCACTATAAATGGTTAAGGGTACTGTCACTTTTTTACGGAATAGACCTCTTGGTTTGCACGGGTATCAATTTTATCAGCTATTTCCATGGCATTGGCTGGCTGTTATTCACGGAAGTTTTCCTTGGTACGCTAACTATTGTTTTTATTATATTTCTATGGAAAGATGTCAAATCATTGTTCACATGGAGAACTTATACGCTTCAAAAGGCGCTGGTATATGCCATAGCAGCTGTACTATTTGCTGTTTTGGTAAACACAGGCGTAAAGTGGATTAATCAGAATATATTTCACCAGGAAATTTATTATTATCGTTCGTTCAGGCACCTCGCTTATCCGAAGCTCGCAATGATCTTATTAGTGGCCATACTACCTGCGCTTTTCGAAGAACTGGCTTACAGGGGGATTATTCTTCAAAGCCTGTTTAATATTACAGAAGAACGGCAGGCGATCTTTATGTCGGCGTTTTTGTTTGCCATTATTCATATGAGCTTTGTTTCGTTTTTATGGTTGATGCCTTTTGCCATTTGGCTGGGCAATATCAGGCTCAAGGAAAACACCATTTGGTATGGTGTTTTGATCCACTTTTGCTTTAATGTAACGGCTTGCCTGTACGAGTTTTACGAATTAAGCGTTTTCTAAGGGCGGCGCAAATGAACAGAGAATCTACCCCTTGCCCGTCTTTGGAGCAGTAGGGGGGCTCAATCAATTACTACTGCCACCCGGCATTTTGGGTAATATTTTTATCCTTATCAATTTCTCCTTGTGGTATGGGCCATAACTTATTTTTGGCAGTATTGGAACGGGTTTGACCCCTTGTAGAAATGCGCCGGGATACACTATTGCTATAATCAGGATTATCGTCAACATTCAATACCGGCACAGCAGGTACCTCCGCCGGATTTTTAGCAGCACCGATCACCGGCCCGTTCATGGCAGGCAAAACAAGATCCCAGCGGCGCAGGTCGTACAATCTCAAACCCTCCGCCGCAAACTCTACGGCTCTTTCCCTTCGAACGACCTGTCTTAGCTGCGACTGTGCAACCGCAGTAACAGCAGGCTGTCCGGCTCTAATCCGTACCAGGTTAATCGCATTGTTAACGGATGCGTCAATTTGATTCAATTCGATTTTTGCTTCCGCGTAAGTCAGCAAAATTTCAGCATACCGCATTAGGATATAACCGGTCTTCGTCTCCCAGGAGTACTGCGTAGAATCCACATATTTCCTCCATATGTATCCAACGCCTCCGGAAGAACCGGTTGCGCCGGCAAACCATGGACTTGTCAGGTAATTGATCCAATCAATGTTGTTTGCCAGGGTATCAAATTTATTGGTGGTCCAGTTCCATTTAAATCGCTGGTTGGAGTGGATATTAAAAATGGTTCTTTCCTTCGGTTGAACATATGGCAGAGACGGTGCTTTCGCCGTGTTGTGAACCATTGTATCTCCTGGCATGTAGACCGTCCACCTTAATCGATTGTCCCTATTCCTCGACGGTTGGGCCGGGTCATATAACGGTGATGCATCTATGCGCAAACCATCCCTTGTTTCAAATTTGTCTACCAGTTGTTGAGAAGGGAAGTGGCTGCTTTGGGATGTGCCCACCTGCCTCGGTATGGTGATAACTGCCAGCCAGTTTTGAGGATCAAGTATGTCGGTAGGATAGGTTTGATTGAACATGATCTCACGGTTTACATTTGCCTGCTGCCCTGGCAAAACGAATAGATCTGTATATCTTGGATTTAACCCGTATTGAGCTCCGTCGATTACGGTCTTAGAAGCGGCAGCGGCGGTATTGTAATCTTTGATCAGTAACGCAAGTTTTGCTTTTACTCCCAGGGCAACACCTTTGTTAACTTTGCCCATGACCTGTACAGCCGGCGTATTGGCGGCTTCAAATAAGGTAACCGCTTCATCAAGGTCCTTATAAAGTTCGGGTATTATGGTAGCCACCGGGGTTCTACTCAGCGTCAAAATTTCTTCGGTTGAAAGGGGCACCCTGTAATAGGGCACATCCCCGAATTGTGACATTAAATGAAAATAAGCCCAGGCCCTGAGGACCAGGATTTCAGCCCGCATTCTACCGTATGTTTTTGGGTCAACATTTGCCTGGCCATTTTTCATGCCTTCTAATTGCTGGTTGGCTCTTGCAACCAATTTATATTCCTGCCCCCATGCAGTTACCGTAAGTCCGTTTGAAACGAGAAAGGGCCCGGCATCACCCATGGCAATCAGGTCTTCTGCATTGCCGGTTCTCCTGATAGCGAGGTCTGTGGTGGTTTCAATACAATAGAGTAAAGGCACATTATTCGCCACTGCCCATAAAGCGCTTGCATAAACACCGTTTAATCCCAGGTCCATTTCCGCTTCATTGTTCAAAAAGGTTGAAGAGGCCGAAGCATCCAGCGGTTTCCTGTCAAGGAATTTGTTACAGCCGTAAAGCAAAACTGTTGCAGCGGTGAAGGTTAAGAGAAATATTTTTTTCATCTTATTTCGGTTGGTTGAATTAAAAATTAACGTTTATGCCGGCAGTAAAGGTTTTCATCAACGGATAAAACTCGGCATTTTGGTTATTGATCTCCGGATCGAATCCCTTCCAGGTTTTCGTAAAAGTAACAACGTTGGCCGCGCTGATATAGATCCTGGCAGAAGAAATCTTTGCTTTGCTGGTAACACTTTCGGGTATCTTATAGCCAAGGTTCAAATTTTTGATCCGGAAGTAGGAGGCACTTCGGATCCAGCGGGAAGAAACCACATAATTATTTCCACCCGAGCCGGCAGGCAGTAGACGGGGGAAGGTCGAATTCGGATTAGAAGGTGCCCAGTAATCTTTATGGATATCTAGCAGGGAGGCGGCAAAGTCAGTGCTGGAAAAAGGTACTGCGCCGGTACCAGCCAGGTAATTGTCACGCTTGCCAACACCCTGACCGAAAATGTTCAGGTCAAAATTTTTGTAGGTAAAATTGAGATTAATGCTGTATTCATAACGTGGAAAGCTGTTGCCAATAAATGTCCGGTCAAAGGCATCAATTTTTCCATCGGCTTTACCATCTGGCCCGTTGATGTCTGCATATTGAATATCACCGGGCTTAGGACCAACACCGGCATTTGAAGCGTTGAAAGGTGTTCCAAAGTGCACGGGAGCTGATTTTATCTGGTTGGTATCCTGGAAATAACCAAGCGCTTTATAACCAAAATAAGAATTATAAGGATGCCCCTGCTGCGTTCTTACAGAGCCGCCGTCCAGGAACGGGTTTCCTGCAAGACTGGTTACTTTATTGTTAACATCCGAGATCATCCCCGTCAGGTCTATACCAAGGTCATTGATTTTCTTTCTATAATTCAATGAGATTTCCCAGCCCCTGTTTTCCATTTTACCCGAATTGATAAGAGGATTTAGTAGTCCTCCCCCAGTTTGAGGAAGCGGCTGTCGTAAAATCATGTCGTTTAAACTTCTTACATAATAATCTGCGGTTACCGTGAAATGTGTAGCGATACCCAGGTCTACACCAGCATTCCACTGGTTAGATTTTTCCCAGGCTATCTGTCGGTTGGGAAATTCCAGTATAGCATACCCGAGGGTCGTAACATTGTTGAAATAGGTATTGGTGCCATTGTCCGGGTTATTGTAGGCGGATTGACCATAAAATGCATCAAATGGGTAGAATGAGCTGAAATTCTGGTTCCCAAGAGAACCAATAGAACCCCTCAGTTTGGCAAAACTTATTAACCCGGATGCCTTCTTAAAAAAGTTTTCTTTAGATAAAATCCACCCCGCGGACACTGACGGAAAGAATCCCCATTGCTTATCGAGGTCTTGTGAAAAGCGTGACGAGCCGTCGTAACGTCCGTTCAACTCCAGGAAATATTTTTCATCATAATTGTAATTAAGCCTGCTAAAGAATCCGGCGAGGGCCAGTTCACTCGCACTGGCATTGTTATCCCGCGCCCCGGCTCCGAGGTTAAGATAGGGTTGATTGGAATTAATAAAACCGGTCCTGGAGGCGCTAAAAAAAGAATTTTTAAAAAGTTCAGTTTGCCCTCCTGCCAATATCTTGAAGTTGTGGTTCTTCACATTGCCCGTATACGTTGCCTGGGCCAGGTAGGTTTTATAGATGTTATCAAAATAAGATTGGCCGAGAGAAGTGCTTCCGGGCCATACACCTATTTTATCATACCCTTGTGTGGTAAGGTTAGGTTGGTAGATGTCCACATTTTTTACAAATGTTTTTGTAGTTGGATTTCTTACTTCGCGTGCCCAATAGGCTTCTATTTCAAGGTTCTTTACAGGCCGGTAAGTAAATCCGGCCCTGGTTAAAAAAGTATTATCTTTTCTTACAGCGGTGCCAGCCGCTTCGGCCATGGCCAGTGGATTGCGGTTATTGGTTTGTCCTGCTGTGCCATACATTCCCTCACCGTAACTACCGCCACCAATCGCCGGCAGACCAATTGCCTGGCGGATGATGAACTCTGCAGAGCCCGTAGAAGGGTTTATTGTTTTGCTGTTGTTATAGCTGAAGACACCATTAAGCGTCAATTTATCACTGATCTTAAAATCGGGATTGAACCTGATATCGTATTTTTCATAGCTGTTGTTTTGTATGAGGCCCTGCTGTTTTAAATAGCTCACAGAAGTAAACACGTTTAATCGTTCACCTCCTGAGATCAGTTGTACATTGTGGTTTTGCATCAATCCATTATTGGTGAGCAAAAGATCAAGCCAGTCGGTATTAATAACATCAAGGTTGTTGGGAGCGGTTGTTTTGTATTTATCAATAAGGGCCTGTGTATATAAAAATGCGGCGGGGTTACCAGTACGGTTGCGCTCCGCAATATTGCTCAATTCCATATGTTCGATCGCCGTTGTACGTTTTGGTATAGAAGTGGCCACCTGTTTAGAAACGAAACCATTGTAGCTTACTTTGAGTCCATTGCCGGAAGCCCGCTTCGTACGTACCAGTATAACACCATTAGACGCCCGCGAGCCATAGATAGCAGTAGAAGCCGCATCTTTCAGCACGTTGATACTTTCTATAGCGTTGGGATCAATATTATCAAGGGTAGAAACAACCCCGTCTATTATAATCAGGGGGTCAGAACCTGCAAACATGCTACTGGTTCCACGGATTCTGATGGATGCCGCATCCGCGCCGGGCTTTCCACTTTGCTGCTGAACGGTTACACCGGGAGCCAATCCCTGTAACAGGTTGCTCGTACTGGCAACCTGCCTGCGGGTCAGTGCCTCGTTTTTGATGGTCACTACAGCACCTGTGATGGAAGACCTGCGCTGCGTTCCGTAGCCCACCACCACTACGTCGGACAGTTGGGTGTTATCGGCCCGCAGGGAAACGGACAG
>JBBJOD010000404.1:0-5052 GCA_037721715.1 Chitinophagaceae bacterium
GTACAAAGAAAGGAATCATCAAAAAAACATCCCTGGAAGACTTCAGCCGACCACGGCAAAATGGTGTAAATGCAATTACCATCCTTGAAGGTGATGAACTGCTTGAAGCAAAGTTAACCGATGGAACGCACGAGATTATGCTGGCTGTAAAAAGTGGAAGGGCTATCCGTTTCCCGGAAGAAAAAGTAAGGTCAACTGGTCGGGGCGCTATTGGAGTAGGAGGCATTGAAGTGGATGATGAAAATGATGAAGTGATTGGCATGATATGTGTCAAAAAAGAAGATAAAAGCAGGACTGTTTTAGTTGTAAGTGAAAAGGGATTTGGAAAAAGGACCCAGGTAGATGAATACCGCATTACTAACAGGGGAGGCAAAGGGGTTAAAACGATTAATGTTACTGAAAAGACCGGTGCACTGGTTGGCATGTTGGATGTTACTGAAAAAGAAGACCTGATGATCACCTGTAAAAGTGGTATCACTATCAGAACAGGTATTATGGACATACGAGAGGCGGGTCGCGCTACCCAGGGTGTGAAACTGATACGGGTTGATGACGGTGATGAAATTTCAGCCATTACCAAACTCGATGAAGTGGAAGCACTCGTTATTGATAATGATAAATTAATTCAAGGGGCAGATTTGGGCGAATCGTTAAATATAAGAGATGAGACAACTCCCGATAATACTAATCCATCTGATGATGTTTCATAAATTGGTACATAACATTTAGATTTAGTCACTATTTAAATAAACATGAACGTATGAAAAGAATAATGATTGCATCATTACTCATTGCGACTGGTTTGGGATTATTCGCACAGGCAACCAACAAGGCCAAAGACTTGTTGAAAGCCAAAAAAGTAGAAGATGCCAAAGCAGAAATTGACAAAGTTGTTACAAATGAAAAAAATGCCAAAGAAGGCGAAACGTGGTATATCAAAAGCAAAGTTTATGGTGAACTTGCAAACGATACTACACTAAAGTCTAAATATCCTACCGCGCGTGACGAATCTTTCGAAGCGATCAAAAAATATGCACAATTAGATGATAAAAAGCTGGTCTCATTAACCCTGGATAATTACAAGCCAGTTATGGACGCCTACCAGGGATATTTTAAGACAGGTGCTGCTTATTACAACAGTAACAATTTCGCAGATGCTTATGATAACTTTAAGAAGTGCCTTGAGGTAAGTCAGTACATGAACGAAAAAGGCTGGAGTAATTTGAAGCTGGATACAAGCGTGGTATTATACACCGGCATCTCTGCAGAAAAAACAAATAAGAAAGACGAGGCAGCTATCTATTATGGTTCGCTGGCAGATGCGAAAGTAACCGGCGAAGGAATGGGTGAGATCTACAAATGGTTGGCAGATTATTATAGTTCAAAAAAAGATGCTGCAAACGCGGCAAAATACATTGACCTGGGTAAAGGATTGTATCCGAAGGATGTCTTTTGGTCAAGTATGGAACTAGATATGGCGCGTGATAAAGGCAACAAAAATGAACTGTTCACCAAATACGAAGACATTATAGCTAAGGATCCTACTAACTATCTTTATGCTTATAATTACGGTATAGAATTATACAAAGAAGCCTATAAAGCAGATACCGCTGCACGTCCGGCTAATTCTAAAGAATTGATAACAAAGGCTGAAACCCATTTAAAGAAAGCACTTGAACTGAAAGCTGACTATCCCGCTGCTAGTTTGGTTTTGGGACAGATACTTTATAACCAGGGTGTAGACCTGAATGCAAAATCTAAACTGATCAAGTTGCCGGCTTCTGGAAAATTAAAGCCAGAAGATCAAAAAATGAAGGATGATATGAAAAAGCAGATGATGACAAAATTCGACGAAGCCATCCCTTATTTTGAAAAGGTAGATCAAATACTCGGTAGCCAGGCAAAACTTAAAATGGAAGAAAAATCAAACCTGAAAGATGCATATGATCTTTTAATCACAATTTATGATCAGAAAGGTTTAAAAGATAAAGTAAAATCATACGAGGAAAAATTTAATGATGTCGACAAGGCTCATTAATTTATGCCAGATTTTTATTAGTATTAAGAAAGAGAAGAGGCTGTCTCAAAGTTTGAGGCAGCCTCTTTTTATTTTTCGAAGGATATGTATATCGGTTTTCCGTAATGGGATATGTATTGCTATAGCTACTGCGTCATGGGAGCTTTTTGTTTTATCTAGGCGTTAGTATAAACAACCCTATATTCTATTTAACATAATATTAATTATAAGACATTTATTAGATTTTAAATTCTGGCACTTTTTTGTACAGCTTGCATAAATTAACTTAGTTGAACACAATTGAAGATTAACTTCGGCTCATTATGGAAATGCAAACAAAAACACCGGTCGCGGTACTACAGGAAATAATCGCTTTGCTTTCAACCCGCAAAGAAATCTGTGAAAAATTAAAGCAAAATAAGGCAGCGGGTGAACTGGCAGGTAAATTGGATGCAGTGGTCATACAGAGCGATGAATTCATTGCCGAACTTCTGAATGAGTTATCAGAATTTGGCGACGCGGTTCAGGGGGATGTTGAAAGAGAAAACGAATACCAGCACAAATGGAAAAGCATGATGTCTGATATTGACACGATGAGTAGCGACGTATTGTCGAATTCTTTCCAGTCTTTGGAAGCGTTGCTAAGCTCTTTTTACCATACGACCATTGAAACCAACACGGATTTACCGGAATCGTTGCTGGTAGTGCTTACCAGGCAATTGGAAGTATTAAAAAAAGGATCCTAATTTAGCAGCGGTGTACGTTATTTACTTCTAAGGTTGAACGACGAAAAGCCCTACCAGCTTACTTGTTGTTCCATCTTGACCGTACAATACTTTGCGTCATGTCAAGGAAAGCTGCCGAGGCATCCATGAATTCCTGCCATATACTTTTTTGAGGAAAAAAGGCATCTGCCCATTCGTTCTTCCATGCTTCCGTGAAATATTTTAATACTTCAGGGTCGGTTGGTTCCATTACAAACTTAAAATCATGTTCCCATTCAATACGGATGGTAATTAAGTTGGGATGCGTACGTTCCATGATTTTAAAACCAATGGAGTGCGTAGGAAGGTATAACTGAGTAAGCTCACCCAGATCATAGGATACGTTGAAATTTATTTTTGATTTGTCAACCAAGTATAACACGTCGTTTAACTCGTGCAGGATCCATTTGTGTGATTTCCGGGGAGACAGGTATTCGCCTAGCAAGGAAGGTGTTTCGATAAATCCTCTTTTCGACACCCGGAATTGTTCTCCCAGGAACTTAACGGGGTTTTCAACATGCTCAAGTACCTGGCAACAAATGAGGTAATCAAATTCTTTATCTTTAAAGGGAAGTTCCTCACCATCTGCCTCGATAAAGGTTTGATTTTTTAGCACCTTTATGTCACCGCAGCGATGATAGTTGCTGTTAGCATATTTATCTACGATTATATTCGCACGTCGGTCAGGGTTATGTCCGCCCCCGACCTCCAATACCCGATCCGTCCGCTTTATGTTAAGGTCTGACCTGCTTTTGGGATTCCTGATCTTCATCGAATATCTATTTATTTATACGGTTTCTTTTGAAATGGGTTGTTGTTGAACCTGGTATTTTCAGGAACCGATTTATTTTCGGAACTTGGCGTAAATGTAAGTATAAACAGGGTATTGATTCCTGTAACCATGAACGCTTGTAAATCCCAATAAAAATTATTTCATTGAAACTTCCGTTTAAACCGTCTTTTTGGATAAGTTCTATTTTCATTACCCTGTTACAACGTTTTTCGCTTTTCTTTTTCGGACTGGTAGGCTTTTTCATTCTCACCCATTATGCGCTGGATAACGGACAGATTGGCGTCTACGCTTTATTCCAGGCCATTATTACTATGATGGAGTATATAAAAATGGGATTGTTGCGAAATGCACTCATTAAATTTATTCATGACGCGCGTTTTAGTAATCATTTAAAAAAAGTACAGTCTGCCTCATTATTTATTAACATACTTTTTTCTATCCTGGTCGTCATTTTTTTCCTGTTGTGTAGTAACTGGCTTTCGCATTTGCTAAAAACACCGTCACTTGCAAACATGCTGCACTGGGGCATTTTGCTGATCATTTTGCAGGTTCCGTTTAATCATTGTGAAATTGTTCAGCAAAGCCATATGCGTTACAAAAGCACTTTTTTTGCTTACTTCTTGCGACAGGGCATATTGTTTGTTTTTATTGTAAGTACTCTTTTCGGCTCAGTTGACCAGTTAACCATAGTACATCTTATCTGGGCGCAGATCATTTCCATGATCATCTCATCCGTTTATTTTTTATTTGCAAGCAGGACATTAATAGGTAAGAAATTTCACCTCGACAAGGAAATTGTTTCGAATCTCTTTCAATTTGGAAAGTTCGTTTTTGGAACGGCCACCTTATCGCATATCTATAAATTTGCGGATCATTTTGTTACGGCTTATGCCATAGGGAACCCTGTTCTTGGTAAAATTTATGTATCTTATTACAGTGTTGTATCGAGGATTTCCGGTGTATTGGATGTGCCTTTTATGGCTGTCGCCGATGTATTGTTTCCGAAAAATGCACAAGCCATGGCTTCCGGTGGCACGGGCAAAGTAAAATACTATTTTGAAAAGATGGTGGGAACATTAACGGCTTTGATCATTCCTGCAAGCATTATCATTTTATTAGTGCCGCGCCTGGTATTGGAGGCTATAGCTGGTCCTGGTTATCTGGAAGCCGTGCCCATTCTCCAGGTTACCATGATATTCGCATTTCTGAGACCGTTCTTTAACCAGTTTGGATATACGATGGACTCAATTGGAAAACCGCAGATAAATTTCATTGTGAATCTTGTTTTTTTACTTCTTAGCCTTTTATCGACGTACCTGAGCATTCAATGGTTTGGGGGTTTAATGGGTGCCGTTTATGCTACAACGTTTAACAGTATTGTAGGCTGCATGATGTTTTATTTCATAATAAGAAGCAACCTGAAAATTGAGCTGTCGAATATTATCCGCTATGCGTTTTCTACCTATACCCAACTATTT
>JBBJOD010000025.1:0-17813 GCA_037721715.1 Chitinophagaceae bacterium
AAGGAATGGCCAGCAGGAAGGACTGAGTTTTATTAACCCTGAAATGACGCGTTCTGTAAATTTTTATAATGGCGGCTTCCAGGCCAGGTACGGCGATAAAATGTCGTCAGTTCTCGATATTCAATACAAAAAGCCGCTTCGTTTTGGAGGATCGGCCTATACAGGCCTTCTGGAGCAGGGGCTGCACCTGCAAGGCAGTAGCAGCAATCAACGGTTTAGCTATTTACTAGGCAGCCGTAATAGAAGCAACCGGAATTTGTTAAAGAGCCAGGAAACAAAAGGTAGCTATCTGCCTTCTTCCATAGATCTGCAGGCGCTGTTAACCTATCGATTCAGTGACAAGTGGTCCGCCGAATTCCTTGGCAACTTTTCACAATCCACTTTTTCGCTGGTACCGGAGTTCAGCCAGCAGACGTCTTCTGTATTTTCCCCGGTGCTTAGTGTTAACCTGGGTTTAGACATTTTCTTTGATGGCAAGGAGCAAGACCGTTACAAGACGAAGATGCTGGGGGTAGCGCTGATACAGCAGGCAAGAAAAAATCTAAGGATGAAGTGGATGTTATCATCTTTTCAAAACAATGAAACGGAATCTGTTGATATATCGGGAGCTTACCTGTTTGGTGAAAGAGACTTCGATAAAAACAAACCAACGTTCGGTCTGATCATAAATCCCCTGGGTGCTGGTGTCTTTCAGAATTATTTCCGAAATAAGTTGAATATCCAGGTCATGAATGCAAGCCATAAAGGTTACCTGGATGCGGGTAAACACTATCTTCAATGGGGCATTTCGGCCGAACAACAAAAAGTTGATGACAAAATAAATGAGTGGGAATACCAGGACTCCGCCGGTTACTCTCTTCCCTATAGTCTGTCCGGACTATCTTTGTTCAAGGTATTGAAAGCGAAAGCAAGTCTTGATATCACTCGCCTGTCCGGCTATATCCAAGACAATATTATTTCCAGCGATTCCACGGGCTTTACGCTCCAGGCTGGACTGCGTTACAATTATAATACTCTTAATAAAGAATTTCTTCTTTCTCCCAGGATGGGTTTTTCCTGGAAATCGCCTCGATGGAAAAGAGATATCATTTTAAGAGGAGCGGCAGGTATTTATAACCAGCCACCTTTTTACAGGGAATACAGGCGTTATGATGGTTCACTTAATAAAGCACTCAGGGCACAAAAAAGCTGGCAGATAACTGGTGGGCTTGATTACAGTTTTTCGGCGGCTGACCGTCCATTCAGGTTTACTGCCGAAGCTTACTTCAAGTACCTATGGGATGTAGTTCCCTATGACATTGACAACATACGCCTGCGTTATTTTGGTGAAAATCAGGCAAAAGCTTATGCTGCAGGAATCGAGATGCGACTGTTTGGGGATATTGTCAAAGATGCAGAGAGCTGGGTAAGTATAGGCTTTATGCGCACAAGGGAAAATATCGAAAACGATTTCTATTACAACTACCACCTTGACCCATCTACGGGCCAGCCTGTAGACAGTGTGTTAACGCAGGGCGGATGGTTGCGCCGTCCAACCGACAGGCTGATAACTTTCGGAATGTTCTTCCAGGATTACCTGACCACCAATAAAAACTTTAAAGTGTATTTGAATTCCATTTACGGAAGTAACCTGCCGTACAATATACCCAACAACATAAAATACCGTAATGCCTTATTCATACAACCTTATATTCGCCTGGACATTGGATTCAGTGCATTATTGCTCGACAATGATAAGGCAAAGCGCAGAAGTCATAGTCCTTTTCGTGATCTTGAAAACATGTGGGCCACATTGGAAGTCTTCAATTTGATTGATCGAGCCAATACCATTTCATTTCTGCTGATTAAAGATTTCTCCAATACCATCTTCACTATACCAAATCGTTTGACTCCACGTTTAATAAACCTGAAACTTATAGCAAGATTTTAACTTTTTATTATTGTTTTATGGATTTTATTACTAGTATATTTCGGAAAACCACATCCTATTCGTAACCTTCCTATGTTATTCCCGATTTGTTTAGTAAATTTCCCGATTATGGAAGTTCACATTAAATTATAAATCTAATATCCTAAGTATCAAGTCATTAAAACTTGGCAGGTGGTTGGTAATTTTTGAGGCTAACTTATTCCATTGCTTTAACCGTACCATTATGACTACTCAGGTAAATGTTTCACCGAATCCTTTTAATTCTACTTTATCCTTTGAGGTACTTGTGGAGAGTCAGATATCTGCCATTGTGCAAATAATTGATAAGAAAAATAAAATCATCAAAATGATGAGTTGGAACCTTAAAAAAGGGACGAACACTACCTCATTTGATAACCTCGATCCATTGCCGGCCGGCGAGTACTTAATTGATATCAAGAATATCGACGGGGCTTTAATATTTGATACCAAAATAACCAAGTTGTAAATGCAATTAAATCCGAAATTTCAAGCCCGTGTGGGCTTTTTTTATGCTTGGTCAAACTTATTAAACGGTTGTTTAGATAACTTTGGACGATGATCAGGTTAAGTGTCAATATTAATAAGTTTGCGACATTACGCAATAGCAGGGGTAGAAACATGCCGGATGTGATAAAAGCTGCCGTCGACGCCCAATTGTTTGATGCCGATGGCGTAACGGTACATCCCCGACCAGATGAACGGCATATCCGGTATGATGATGTAAGGGAGATAAAAAAAATCATTACCACTGAATATAATATCGAAGGTAATTGCCGGGAGCAAAAGTTTATAGACCTCGTGCTTGAAGTGAAACCAGACCAGGTAACCCTGGTACCAGATACTGACGGTCAGCTTACCTCAGATCATGGTTGGAACACGGTCTTGCACAGAGCTTACCTCGAAGAAATTATCCATATTTTCAAGAACGCCGGTATACGTGTTTCGCTGTTTGTTGATCCGATTCCTGAAATGATCCAGGGAGCGGCGGCTACCGGTACAGACAGGATTGAATTATACACCGAAGGTTATGCTAAAAATTATGTCCAAAATAAAGAACACGCAATTGAACCCTACCTGGCAGCCGCCACACTTGCCAATGAGATGGGGTTGGGGATAAATGCGGGTCATGACCTGGACCTGGAAAACCTTCGTTTCTTTGCCACTAATATTCCCGGTCTGCTGGAAGTTTCGATAGGCCACGCTCTAATATGTGATGCACTATACCTGGGATATGAAAACGCTGTTCAATTATACAAAAGGCAATTGAAAAATATAAATTAGTCAAGATGAAGCCATTTTTCAGGTTGCGGCCTTCGGTTATTGCCGGTGTCCTCCACATTCGTTTCAACTAACTTATTATGGCTGATGGCGACTGGCAATAATAGCGACCGCCGTTTTGCAGACAATCAGTCAGTTAATAAGCTGCAACTAAATAAGCAGTGGATTGTTATTAAATTTACGAGATGTTTTATGGAACATTAATTATCGTAAATTGAATTTCGTTATTTGCCATATTTCTATTTTGCTCGTTGAGTAATTCCAGGTTATCATCTCCGTATTTAAAGAAAGATATATCACCAGTTTGCTCTTAACTGGCAAGGGTGGAAAATTGTCGCAACGGTTCAATGAAGTCAGCGCTTCTGCAACGATTGTTTATGTGAATTGAAAAAGGCTAAACGACAAATTACTAAAAAATGAAAGGACATTTCTTTACTAAATATGACCCCAACGAAAAGGGGAAGACCCAATTTGAACAATTAATGGATCTTTTTCTTCAATTACTAACTTACACGAGTGGGGACGTGAACGAGGCCCTGCAGTGGCTGAATGAACTGGATAAGGAGTACAAATTTACCGGGGAAGAGTATGGCATGGGTGACTTTATTGATGACTTGAAAGACAAAGGATACCTGGATGAAAACAAACAGACCGGCGAGATAAAGATTACTCCGAAAACGGAGCAGGGAATACGCAAACGTTCACTGGAAGAAATATTCGGAAAGCTGAAAAAGACGAAGAGTGGTGATCATAATACCTATAAGCCAGGGTTAGGGGATGAGCAAAATCCCGAAACCAGGCCTTTCCAGTTTGGCGATATGCTAGAACAGATTGATTTTACCGAATCTATCCGTAATTCCCAGATTAACAATGGCATTGATGGTATGATGAAAGAAGAAGACCTGCAGATACGGGAAACCGATTTCAAGTCTCAAACTTCTACCGTTCTTATGATAGATATTTCACATTCTATGATACTTTATGGTGAAGACAGGATCACACCTGCAAAAAAAGTCGCAATGGCTTTGAGTGAACTGATCACCACCAAGTATCCAAAAGATACGCTGGACATTGTAGTATTTGGAAACGACGCCTGGCCCGTTGAAATCAAAGACCTGCCTTATCTGCAGGTAGGCCCTTATCATACCAACACAGTTGCCGGACTTGAAATGGGAATGGATATACTGAGAAGGAGAAGGAATCCAAACAAACAGATATTTGTTATTACAGACGGCAAGCCGACCTGTTTAAAAGTGGGTAAAAGATACTACAAGAACAGTTTTGGTTTAGATCGCAAAATTACCAGCCGCTGTTTAAACCTGGCAGCTCAGTGTAAGAAATTGAAAATTCCCATCACTACATTTATGATTGCCAGCGACCCTTACCTGCAACGATTCGTACAGGAATTTACTGAAACAAATAACGGCAAAGCGTTTTTTGCCTCCCTGGATAAACTAGGCACTTTTATCTTCAAAGATTTTGAAAGCGGTAAAAGAAAGACATTGTATTAGCTGTCGGCTGTAAGGTTTCGCTAAACAGTTTCGAAGCAGTACTAAAAATTCAAAGAATAAATTTTTCAAATACAAATATTAATCGTGATAGATTTAATCACTTTATCTAGAAGCAAAAATTATAGCTAACAGCTCAACACAACTACCGAACACATAAAAAGAAAAAATGGATTATAAAAGCATAAAAAATTTAGGGGAACTAAAAAAATCAGGTTTTACTTCCAAGAGTGTGAAAGAAGAAATTCGCAGGAACCTGGTAAAGAAACTTCAAAACAAGCAATCAACCTTTCCTGGAATTTTAGGATATGAAGATTCTGTAATTCCCGACACCGAAAGAGCGCTGCTTAGCAAACACAATATCTTATTCCTGGGCTTACGGGGACAGGCAAAGACGAGGATGGCAAGACAGATGATCGAGTTGCTGGATGAATACATACCCTTTGTGGAAGGAAGTGAAGTGAATGATGACCCCCTACACCCTATCTCAAAATTTGCTAAAGATATAATTGCTGAAAAGGGAGATGCTACACCTATCACCTGGATGCACAGGAGTGAACGCTATGGCGAGAAACTGGCAACTCCGGATGTCAGCGTAGCAGATCTGATCGGTGACATCGACCCAATTAAAGCAGCTAACCTGCGACTCAGTTTTGCTGATGAACGCGTCATTCATTACGGCATTATACCTAAAAGCAACCGCGGAATTTTCGTAATAAACGAGATACCTGATTTGCAGGCAAGAATACAGGTAGCCTTGTTCAACATCCTTGAAGAAGGCGACATCCAAATCCGCGGCTTCAAACTCAGACTGCCGCTCGACATTTTATTTGTTTTTACTGCTAACCCTGAAGATTATACCAATCGCGGTTCTATTGTTACACCGCTCAAAGATCGCATAGAAAGCCAGATACTTACGCATTACCCGAAAAGCATTGAAACGTCGCTTGCTATTACCGAGCAGGAGGCAGAGATACATGAGGATCAGCTAACGAAAATTAAAGTAAGCGACCTTATAAAACGCCTGATTGAGCAGGTGGCTTTCGAGGCGAGGAATAATGAATACGTAGATAAGAAAAGCGGCGTATCGGCGCGTTTAACAATTGCTGCTTACGAAAACGCAGTTAGCGCCGCGGAAAGAAGGTCTATACTCAACAGTGAAAAAAATACCCAGGTATGGGTGAACGACCTGGTGGGCATTATACCCTCTATTACTGGTAAAATTGAACTGGTGTATGAAGGCGAACAGGAAGGGCCTTTCCAGGTTTCAATGAATTTACTTGATAAGGCGATCAGGTCTCAATTCATTCAATATTTCCCTAATCCGGATACGATCAAGAAAAGAAGAAACCCCGGCAAAGAAGCCGCTAAAGAAGAAGAAAATCCATATAAGGCAGTAATACGTTGGTTCGACAGTGGCAATGCGATAGACGTGTTTTTAAATGTAACTGATAAAGCCAAAGTTATCCAGTTGTACAAAGTGGACGGCCTTCATGCACTGGTGAAAAAATTCTTCCCACAAGCCAACGAACTCGAAAATGCCCTGATGATGGAATTTGTTCTGCACGGGCTTGCAGCCTATTCCCTGATCAGTAAAAAAATCATTGAAAACAAAATTGAATTCAAGGACCTGATGGGTTCCATGGTAAACCTTGGAACGGCGTCATATAGTAGCGACGATGATTTTGATGCCTGATAATAACTTTGATCGTTTTTGACACTTGCCATCAGCGGTCAGCTATCAGCTATTAGCGAGAAATTCAAAATGAATTGCTTTACTGATAGCTGACCGCTGATACCTGGTGGCAAAACTTTTTTTGAGCTGGTAACCAGCATTTCGACTGGTGAACCACGCTGTTGAGTGCAACCGGTTAATTACAGCAGGTTCACTTCCCTCTCAAGTATTACTCCAAATTTTTTAATGACTGATTGCAAAATACTTTCACTCAGTTCATATATTTCATTGCCACTCGCGTTACCGTAATTAACCAATACAAGCGCCTGGTGCCAGTGACAACCGGCATCACCTTCCCGGTATCCTTTCCATCCGCACTGCTCGATCAACCACCCGGCAGCAAGTTTTACGTTGCCATTTGGCAGTAGGTATCCAATTATGTCAGGAAAACGCTCCTTCAGTTCACTAAAACTTGAGGAAGTAATTTCGGGATTTTTAAAGAAGCTTCCCGCATTACCAATCAATGCAGGATCAGGCAGCTTGCCGCGCCTGATGTTTATAACTGCCTGGCTGATTGCCTGGATACTTAGATCCTGTACTCCCATCTTCTCCAATTCCTGCTCTATTGCTCCATAAGTTGTATTGTATACAGGAACTTTAGACAATTTAAAGGTGACGCTTAGAATGGCAAACTGGTTTTTAAAATGGGTTTTAAATATACTGTCCCTGTATCCGAATGAACAATCATTTAAGCCAAAACAGGTAACAATCTTTCCACGCAGGTGAAAAGCTTCCAGTTCATGAAATACATCTTTTAATTCCACGCCATAGGCGCCTATATTCTGCATCGGAGAAGCCCCGGTGTTTCCCGGTATCAAAGACAGGTTTTCTACCCCTGCCAGGTTTTCACCCAGGCAATGTAAAACAAATTGGTGCCAGTTTTCCCCTGCCCCAACCTTTATGTAAACATAATCACTATCTTCTTTAATTATGTCCATGCCATGGCACTCATTCTTCAATACCAATCCTTTTACATTATCTGTAAATAGTACATTGCTGCCACCACCAAGTATCATCTGCGGTTGTTCATCACCGTTAAGATGGAGCAATTCTTGCAATTGTTCAACAGAATCAAAAGCGGCAAATTTTTCGGCAATAACATTTATTGCAAAGGTGTTGGCATTTTTAAGCGAAAAGTTTTGCAGTATTTGCATAGGTAACTGTATCTGTAGTAAACTTACGAGTTCAGGATGTGGCTGTTTATAACACCCAATCACGGAACTCATCATTCATAACTCATAACCCATAATCTAAAACCTCATTCACCATTCACCATTCACCATCTCATATTGCATCAACATCAGGTACAACTATCACACTACGGTACTGTTTCTCCTGGTGCAGGATGGCAATGGAATCAAAGATGTTCATTTTGCAATTATTGATGATCGCTGATTCTTTTGGGAGTTTGAACATGAGTTCCATCAGGTAGAGGTTGCGTACACGATTTACCACTGGCGCTGCCGGGCCTACCAGGTAATTCGTATACTCTTTTTTGATGATGCCTGCAAAGAAAAATGCTGCACCCGAAACCACTTCATTTATCTTATGCCGGAAAGTAATCTTAATGGTTCTGGAAAATGGCGGATAGAAAAAGTTTTTGCGGTTGTCTATTTCATCCTGGTAAAACCTCGTATAGTCATGTTGCTGCACCAGTTGCAATACCGGGTGATTGGTATTGCGCACCTGGATTAATACAAGACCTTGTTTGTCTTTTCTGCCGGCACGTCCGCTCACCTGCTCCATCAACTGGAAAGCCCTTTCATTGACCCTGAAGTCGGAAAATCCTAAAATGGCATCCGCGTCCAGGATGCCTACCAGTGCTACATTTTCAAAATCAAGTCCTTTCACTACCATCTGGGTACCCACTAGTATATCTATGCGCTTTTGTTCAAACAACTGGATGAGGTTGTCATGTGCATTTTTTCCTCTTACCGCATCAATGTCCATCCTTGCTATACTAGCGGATGGAAACTGGCCCTGGAGTTCTTCTTCTATTCGCTCGGTACCGAAATTATTCTGGGCAAAATGATGATTTCCGCAAGCCTTACAGGTCGTGATCATGGTATAAACGGTGCCGCAGTAATGGCATTGAAGCTTGTGTTTGATCTTGTGATACGTAAGCGATACATCGCAATGCTCACAATGCGGTATCCAGCCACACGACTGGCAAAGCTGGTATGGTGAATAACCCCTTTTATTCTGGAATAAAATAACCTGTTTTCCTTCGGTCAGGCTTTGTTCCATCGCGTCTTTCAGGGCGGGGGAGATCATTACTTTGGCCTTGTAAGCAGTAATAATCTTCTTTGTGTCTATAATTTCAATTCTAGGAAGGCTGATACCACCAAACCGCTCCTTGAGTATAGCCAGCCCGTATTTACCAGTAACGGCGTTATAATAGCTTTCCATGGAAGGAGTGGCGCTTCCCAATAACACTTTTGACCGGAACAGGGAAGCAAAGTATATAGCTGCGTCGCGCGCGTGGTAACGTGGTGCCGGATCGTGTTGCTTAAAAGAAGTATCGTGTTCTTCATCGCAAATGATCAGGCCGAGGTCTTTAAAGGGTAGAAAAAGTGATGATCTTGCTCCAAGAATAATTCTTGCTTCACCCGATTTTACTTTGTTCCATATTTCTATTCTTTCGTTATGATTAAACTTGGAATGGTAAACCATAATGTATCCGCCGAAATGAACCTGCAGGCGCCGTATGATCTGCGAGGTAAGAGCAATTTCGGGCAACATATATAAAACCTGTTTGCCTTGCCCGATAAAGTCGGCAATCAGCGATATATACAAGAGCGTCTTGCCGCTCGAGGTTACTCCATGTAGAAGGCAAACCTGCTTTTCAGCAAAGCATCCTTTTAAGCGGTCTAATGTTTCGAGTTGTGCCGCACTCAGTTCATAGTTCAGTGTAATTTTTTTGGGCAGGTACTGGATCCGGTCCACTGAACGTTTTTCTACCAGCAAAATATTTTTCTCTGTTAATCCTTTCAGCTGTGCCGGCGACGCATTTGCTTTTTTTAGTAATTCCGGCTGGGTTACATCACCGACCGTTTTACGAATATGCAAAAAAGCAAGCAACAGTTCCATCTGCCTCGGTGCCCTTGACCAGTTGTTCAGCAGTTCAGATAATTTCTCTTCATTATCATAGGTGGAATTTAAAAGTACAAAGGATTCTTTTTTCTCCTTGTACTGATGTTTGAGTTCCTCCCAAACAAAGCAAATCTTCTTTTCTATCAATCGCTTGATGACGGGGTAAACCTGCGTGGCATCCAGTACCTGTTGTACTTCCACCAGTTTCAGTTCATGCTTGATTAGCAGTGCTTCTGCCACCAGGAATTCCTCATCATCCAATTGCGAAAAATCATCACCTGCCTGTTCGTTGTATAAGAGAACCGTTTCACTGCTCAGTTTAAAATGTGTTGGAAGTGCAGCTTGCATCACTTCACCTTCGCTGCATAAATAATAGCTTGCCATCCACTCCCATAACATCAGTTGTTCCGGAAAGATAATGGGTTCGGCATCCAGAACATTCAATATATTCTTGGGGGTAAAAGCCGTAGGTTTCTCATGATGAATTCTTTTTACTATGCCTGCGTATTTTTTATTTTTGCCAAGTACCACTTCAACGCGGCATCCGGGTACCAAGTTTACCAACAGTTCTTCCGGTACTGACCATGTATAATTTTTAGGAAGGGCGAGGGGGATAATAACTTCAGCATATGCCGCCGGCAAAGTGGTAAACAATGGTTCGCTATGCATACCAGCGTTCAAGATTTCGGTTCCCTTAATGGTGGTTGTCGGTCTGCTAAAACATTCGCCTGCGCACCATTTAAAACCTCCTGGCCCGGATCGTTGTAGCTTCGCCATTTTCTTAATTCAGTATCCATCAGACTGAAAACATGGTCTTTTAGATTTTCAGCGTCATGGAGAGTCAGGCCCTTGACTGGAACTTCCTCCATAAACACAGCCAGCGATCTGCCAGGTGTCAGCGAAAAAATACTGTTATAATGCAACCGGTCCAGGGTATAGGGAAATACAACCGGTTTTATGGACGTCTGGGTCTCGATCGCAATGCGAAACGCGCCATTGTAGAATTCTTTTAACGGTTGAGAAGTAACATTAAAAGTGCCTTCTGGAAAAATGACGATAGATATTCCTTTTTTTAACACCGCTTTTAGCGTTTTTACACTCTTTGACCTGTTGTCCGTACTACTTCTGTCTACCATAACTACCGCATTTCTATAGAGAAAGCCAAAAATTGGAATCTTTGACATTTCCATTTTTCCCAAAACACGTATGGGCTGCCGCAATGTCTTTACCAACACGGGTATATCCATATAAGAGATATGGTTGGCAACAAAAATACAGGCATGTGTGGTATCATGCGGGCCAATATAAATATTTCTATGAAATACCCCGATGAGTAATAACCAGATATCACCCCAGGTAGTGCAGGCTTTGTAGATAATATTACCTCCCCTGATTTTGCCGAACAGCGAAGCGATCATCACGATCGGGGTAATGACGATCAAAAAAAACACAAACAACACCAAAGCATAGACCGAGTAGATTACCTGGAAAAACTTTAAGAACAAACTCATGAATTTTAAATGGAATAGTTGGGAAAATTAAGGTAACTGGCTGAAATAACCTAACCGGCAGTTGCTTAATCACCTTCTTTGACACTTCGATGAATCGCCTCGGGTTGCCTGCCTAAAATACGTTTACGCATTAATGAAATCTCTGCAAGGGAAGGCAACCTATAATATTGTAAATTTGCCGCTCTATGGCAATTTCCAAATCAGTAGCCTTTCATACGCTGGGATGTAAACTCAACTTCTCTGAAACCTCCACCATTTCCAGGTTACTGGATAAGGAAGGCTTTGTAAAAAAAGATTTTGATGAACTGGCAGACGTTTATGTGATCAACACCTGTTCTGTTACAGACAATGCTGATAAAGAATGCCGCCATCTTGTTAGACGTATTCAAAGAAAAGCGCCAGAGAGCCTGGTAGTTATAACAGGTTGCTATGCCCAATTAAAACCAGCTGAAATTGCGGCCATCCCGGGTGTGGATCTTGTTTTGGGTGCAGCAGAAAAATTCAACATCGCGGAGCACCTGAAAGAGCTGTCAAAAGGTGATTCAACAAAAATTTGTAGTTGCGATATTGCGGAAGTAAATGGTTTCCATGCATCTCATTCAATCAACGACAGAACGAGAACTTTTCTAAAAGTGCAGGACGGCTGCGATTACAGCTGCTCTTTCTGTACCATTCCAATGGCAAGGGGCAGGAGCCGGAGCGACAGGATAGAAAATGTAACTGCAAAGGCAAGGGAACTGGCAGGTAGCGGAGTACAGGAAATAGTGCTTACCGGGGTAAACCTGGGCGACTTTGGTAAAGGTCCCGAGGGTGCCAAAAACTACCAGGAGGATTTCTATCAGTTGATCCAGGCATTGGAAAAGGTAGAAGGCATTGAACGATACCGCATCTCATCCATTGAACCAAATCTTCTTACCACCGAAATCATAGAATTTGTTGCAAGCAGCAAAAAAATGATGCCTCACTTTCACATCCCGTTACAAAGTGGAAGCAATGATGTTCTTAGACTGATGAGAAGGCGCTACCGCAAAGAGCTCTACGAAGAGAAAGTAGCGTATATTAAAAAACTAATGCCCCATTGTGCAATAGGCGTTGATGTAATTGTCGGTTTCCCAGGTGAAACACCTGAAAATTTTACAGAAACGTTCAACCTGCTCCATGAACTGGATATTTCTTACCTGCATGTTTTTACGTATTCCGAAAGAGATCAAACTGCTGCACTCGATATTAAACCGGTGATTCCTGTGCATACCCGGCATGAGAGAAATAAAGTACTTCGCAATTTAAGTTATACCAAGATGCGGCATTTCGTCGGGCAGCATGTTGGGCAAACCAGGAAAGTATTATTTGAAGGCCAAAGTAAAAATGGTTTTATGGAGGGTTATACCGATAACTACATCAAGGTAACTACTTTTTTAAAAACAGAATGGGTAAACCAGTTAGTAGACTGGAAAATCTGTAACTGATCTTTTAAGCGCTCTTCCATGCCATTGGCATTAACTACTGCTCACCGAAAATATTCGAACAATGAATGGGCAAAATCGCAACAATATTTATCAGGGTCTTAAAGTAGATGTTATATTAAAACAGGACCAGCGTAGCGGAAAGAGAACACGTGGTTTTGTGAAGGATATATTAACCAGTTCGCCCTTTCATTCAAGAGGTATAAAAGTGAGATTGGAAGATGGCCAGGTTGGCAGGGTGATAGCTGTTGTGGAGGAAGAAGATGATTAAAATAAATTTGGTATCCCGAAATTATATTGATAATTATCAGGCGTTTCGCGACATGAAATGCACTTCACTCATTTCCTGCAGTTGTTTGGCAGCAATTTCGGCGGTGATGTCCCGTTGAGGGTTGGCCAGCATTTCATATCCTACCATAAATTTTTTTACGGTAGCCGAACGTAGCAATGGCGGGTAAAAGTGCATATGCCAATGCCATTCCTGATGATCACCATCGTTTACCGGAGCCTGATGAATACCGGCAGAATAAGGAAAAGATGTTTGAAATAAGTTATCGTAACGGGTTGTTAACCTCTTAAGTATGTCGGCATAGGCTGATCTTTCCTTTTCATCGAACTGAAGAAGGGTTGGTACATGCCGTCGGCTTATCACCAATATTTCATAAGGCCAGGTGGCCCAAAACGGAACCAGGGCCACAAAATGCTCATTTTCACAAACAAGCCGCTCTCTCTTAACAATTTCAAGCTGTAAGTAGTCTGCGAGCAAGCTACGTCCGTTGGTCTCAAAATATTGCTTTTGTTGACGGGTTTCCTTTTGAATTTCCATAGGTAAATCATTCTGAGCCCAAATCTGACCGTGTGGATGAGGATTGCTGCAACCCATAATTTCACCTTTATTCTCAAATATTTGTATGTACTTTATTACGGGGTCCTCAGCAAGTTGCCGGAATTCATCACACCATGTATTCACTACTGCCAGGATATCTTCCGCCTCCATCTGTGGAAGCGTAAGGTCATGACGTGGGGTGAAGCATATCACTTTGCAAGTACCCGACTGACTTTTAGCCACCAGTAATTGTTTCTCATTCATCTCACCGGGAGGAGTATCATTCCTCAAAGCGGCAAAGTCGTTGGTAAAGGAAAAAGCTTCAGTATACAAAGGATTGGTTGATCCATCTGCCCTGGTATTGCCCGGGCAGAGATAACAATCCGCCATGAAGTCCGGGCGTTTAAGTACAGCCGGTGCTTCTACCTTCCCCTGCCAGGGCCTTTTGTTGCGATGAGGCGAAACCAGTAACCATTCTCCCGTCAGGACATTTAGGCGCTCGTGCACATGCTCGTTTAAATCGAAAATTGGAAGCATGGAATAAAACGATTTTAAATATACAGGGTAGTAACTTTCCTGGGTTGTTTCCAGCAATAATATCCAGGTATAACAATTAAAATAGGGCAGTTTTACAAATCGCCTTCTTTCAGATTATTTTTGTCATTGTCTATAAACTCCTCCTGGCTGGTAGAACTGATGTCTTTATCAATAGTGCCTGTCAACTCTTTGTCAGGATCCACCTTATCATGTAAGATCGAGCTATCTTCCTGCCCTTCCCGAACGTCTCCTGCCTTTTCCTGGCTGGCTTTTCCCGTTTTTCCTTCATTTTGGGTATCATGCTGCTTGCCCTGGTTATTTTGCATATTATTAGTTTATGTATTAAACGATAAGGAAAAATCATACCAGCCCAATAGGGGTCATTGCTGAATCATTGGCATTAGGAGGTCGGCTACCATTTGGTTACCTTTCTCGTTCAAATGAACCCTGTCTGTAGTAAGAATTCCTGACTCTTTATTTTCTGGATTGTTTTTAAGGCCATATTCCAAAAATGCTTTACGTAAATCGCACAGGGGTGCGTTGCTACTCTGTGCAATGGAGCGTATGATCTGTGCGTACTTGTTCAGGTCGCCATCCTGCTGATTAGAAAAATCTGTTCGTTCACCAATCACGGCAGGGGTACAAAGAACAACCTTGCAATTTTTCTCCTTTAGTTTTTTAATGATCGCTTCATAGAATTTTTGAAATTTATCCGCATCTGTTCCGGTTCCATAAGATGATTTGTGCCATACGTCATTTACACCTACATAAATGACTACTACGTCGGGGTTCTTAGACAGCACATCGTCTTCCATCCTTAGAAAAAGATCATATACTTTGTTACCCCCGATGCCAGCTCCAATTAGCTCGTACTGGCTCTTTGATCCCTTTTTCTCCAGCAATTCATTCATCATGGTTATATAACCACCCGGGCGTACACCTGCCTGTGTTATGGAGTCTCCAAAAAAAATGACCCGCTTTGCTTTTTGAGTAGTCATTGAAAGCAGGAGCAGCAAAGAAATCGGCGCTAATAATGTTAATATGTATTTTTTCATGGCTTGATTTGTATTTTCAAATCTACTGCATGGTATTCAAATTCTTCAAATTATCAAAGAGGTGTAGGCAGTAAAAGCATTGGCCAGTCGTTATACCTGGATGATTACTTGCAATGCTTCCTTGTAACATTTTCTATTAAAAACGATTTTCGGGGAGGAGCGTCGAACATCATGCATGAGATGCATTCATTGACAGCCGGGGTATTTCTCAAGGAGAAATAAATTTCCTCTCCTTTGTATCTGGTGCCAATGTCGCAAGTGTTCTTTACACTAAAAACGTTATTATACACAATATTGCTGCTTACATCCCTCCAGCCATAATCTCCCAGGCTATCCTGGTTTAAGACCTGCACAACGATTCCCGCACAACTTATCCTGACAACCCTCGCTTTGATACAATTCTCGTTGTTTTTAGTACATCCATAGACTAACGAAAGAAGAATCAGAAAAAGCTTTCCAGTTGAGTACATTGTTATAGGTTTATTGAAATTTTCAATTTATCATTTACCAGGCATTCTATCAGATGGTGTTCATAACCAATAATTACACGCTTATCTTTCTGGGATTTCAACTAAGCGAATGGCACATTTATTCAAAAGGCTACTAAATAGAGTGTTTCACTATTTCCTTTGACAATTCACCATTCACCATTCACCATTCACCATTCACCCCCTTTCACCCCCTTCCCTAAACAACCATCAAACTACAACCCCTGACATCACTGTTATCGACCCTGCCGAGTACCTCGAAACTTCCATTTGCATGAATAATGCCTACGTCTTCTGTTGCTATGAAGGCGCAGGAATGAATATTTGCCAGGTCAATAATGTTTAAGATTCCGTTTACAACACTTTGCTCTCCCGGGCCCTTTCCGTCCTTAACCTGTAATGGATCGTCTTCTTCCCTGATAAACACTCTCAGCCATGGCGGGCAGTAAAAATTCCCGTTCTTTTGTGAATATGCCTGCGACAATAATTCGGTCATCCCGTACTCCGAGTGCACTTCGTGAAGACCAAATCGGCTTTTCAGAATATTATGAACTTCCTCCCTTGTCATTTCCTGTCGCCTCCCCTTCATGCCTCCCGTTTCCATCACCACCGTATGGCGAAGTTCCATCGGAAAAACATCAGCGAAATCGAGTAATGCGAATGTTACACCGATCAGCAGCACTTTTTGGGCATTTGTTTCCAATTCTTGCAAAACTGCTGCTAACCTGGCATGGTCATCGAGGTAAAATCCGCTATGCGGATGCCCACTTTTAGTTACCAATTCATTTACCATCATTACAAGTGAAGAGTTCCGTCTTTCCAGGTAAGAAGGTAGCAATCCTATAATACACCAATCGGCTGCGTTTCCGTAAAATAGCTGAAACCCTGCATTAAAACTTCGAGCGTAGAGTTCAAGCTTTTTGATATGATGACGGCTGGGTACTATTTGAGTGGTTCCGCTGCTTTCAAAAATATACTCAGGCAAAAAGCTTTTCGTTGTTATGGTATGCGATTTGAACAACCCGATAGGCAAAAAAGGAATTTTATAAATTGAATCTACCTTTTCTGCATCAATTTGTAAGCCGTTTACAAATTGACGGTAAACTTCGTTGTGATGATACTGATATCTATAAAGTTCCAACGCAATTTTATCAAAATCAACCTCGTTAGTAGTAAAAATATTATCATCGAATTCACAAATCATATCTATATATTCAGCTTTCAAACACTAATTTTGATTAACAACCATCTATCATGCGTATTTTAATTCTCTATATTGCACTTGTGCTGCTTGTTGCAACGGCTTGTAGCAAAGATAAGTTCAATACAAAACCGTCGTTAAAATTAAAATCAATAAGTTCTTACACTGCCGGCCCATCAGGAAGCATTACATTTCAATTTGATTTTACAGATAAAGAAGGTGATATAAGTAATCTATTGAATGTAAGAAAATTGCGCATGAACAGAAGGGCAACTACCACCCTCAGGGATTCATTTGCGCTGGCGGTTCCTGACTTCCCCAAAAAACCAATAGGAATTATAAAAGTGACAATGGATTATCAAAATTATTTGGTATCAGCTGTCAATCCCCCTGCTGCCGGTAATCCACCAAGGCCTGAAAATGATACCCTTGTATTCAAATTCTCATTGAAAGACAAAGCAAATAATGTAAGTGATACAGTTACTACAGAGAGAATTGTGATCTTACGCTGATTGCTTGTTTACCAGTTCCTGTTTATAAAATGCTATTTGATGATCTATGCATTGGAATGCCCAGCGCATGCTTAAAAAAATTTTTGATTTTTTCCTATTCAGCAGTTCGTTTATTGCATTTTGTGCGATACTGATGGTTCATCAGTCGAATCATCTGTTAAGCCTTCATTATCACTACAGACCGTACCTGGCATTTGTTTTCTTCTCAACCATCTGCAGCTATAACTTCCACTGGTACCTTACCCCGGAAATGGCAACAGAACAACACAGGATCAGCTGGACGAACAAACACAAAAATCTGCACTTGGCCTTCCTGGCTACCGGACTGGCTGGTGCCGGTTGGTATTCTTTTTATTTTATTCAACATTGGCCTTGGATGGCTGCAGGCGTAGCACTCACTTTTCTCTACTCAGCCCCTAAATTGTCCCTTCCACCTTTTAGACAGTTACGCAAAATAGCCATTGGCAAAACTATCTTCCTTGCTTTTGTATGGATGTATGTAACTACTATTCTGCCCATTGTTTTTGCTGAAAAGGAATGGCAGGCACAGGACAAACTTTTTTGTGTCAGCCGCTTTTTCCTGATCTATTCCATCTGCATCATTTTTGATTACCGCGATAGGGAAAATGACCGGCTTGAAGGAATACGCAGCATG
>JBBJOD010000405.1:0-5029 GCA_037721715.1 Chitinophagaceae bacterium
CATTGGCTCCATCGGGCTGTGTGATAGAAACGGACACTGGTATTCGCTTTTAATGATTTTTGCGGCGGAACTGAAAGCGGCATCCGTATCTCCGTCTTTTCTTCTTACCGTCGGTGTTCCGTTTTCCAATAAAGAAACAAATAATTTGTTATGGTCGGTAGTACTCTCAATATTACCATCTTTCTCGTATTCTATCTTAAGCACTTTCCTGGCCTTCATCACCTCCCACGTAGATTTGCCCACGACGGCTACATTGTTTTTAAAGGTAACTACGTCTATAATACCGGGCATTGATTTAGCTTTCGCCGCATCTACTGACTTGATCTTGGTTCCGAAAGACTCAGGACGTTGAATCATTGCAAACAACATTCCTTCCCGGTAAAAGTCGAGTCCGAAAAGTCCCTTTCCTGTTGCAATATCCTTGTTTGCTACATTCCTTATTTCTTTGCCGATCAGTTTAAAGTCTTTCCGGTCTTTCAACTTAACATCTGCAGGAACAGCTATTTTCGAAGCATCCTCCGCCAGTTCGCCAAAGCCCAGCTTTTTACCAGACGGCGTGTGAACCACAAAACAATTACTGGCTGTGCACTCTTCTGCCGGAACGTTCCATTTTTTGGCCCCCGCCTGTATCAACATATGCCTGGCTGTAGCCCCGGCGGTTCGTAAACGTTTCCAGGAATGGGGCACAGCTCCACTTCCACCAGTAAGTTGCCTGTCAAAATTATTATCAAGCGACGATTGAAGAACTTTAACTTTCGTCCAGTCCGCATCCAGTTCTTCAGCAACGATCATGGGAAAGGAGGTCATGATGTTCTGTCCCAATTCAGGGTTCGGCGACATGATGGTAATGACGCCATCTGTTGAAATGGACAGATAACTATTAAATCCCACGTTGCCTGCGAAGGCCGCTTCATTTACCAGCACGGGCGCCTTTGCTTCGGCACTAAACCAGCTAAAACCGAGCATCAAACCGGTGCCCGTAATAGAGGTCAATTTAAAAAATTCTCTCCTGCTTTTTTTATTAAGGGTTGTCATAGATCAAATTTTGGTACTGGCTAATTTTACTGCTTCGCGAATTCGGTGATAAGCACCGCAACGGCATAGGTTGCCGTGCATGCCTGCTTCAATTTCTTCCAAAGTCGGCTTAGGCTTTTGTTTTAGAAGCGCCGCTGCTGTCATGATCTGGCCTGCCTGGCAATAGCCACATTGTGGCACATCCACTTCATCCCAGGCTAACTGCAAGGGGTGGTCACCGTTTTCTGACAATCCTTCTATGGTAGTGATCTTCGCCGATTGTACTGCCGAGACGGGCAGCAGGCAGGACCGTACCGCTGCTCCGTTCATATGGACCGTGCAGGCTCCGCATTGCGCTATGCCACATCCATACTTTGTTCCAACCAAACCGAGATGATCGCGAAGCACCCATAACAGAGGAGTATCCGCGGATACATCAGGTTCATATTCTTTGCCGTTGATGTGAAGCTTAAAAGTGGCCATAATTTATCTGATTATGATTTTTACTAAAATTACATAAAAAAGTCTTTGGGCGGTCAGCTAAACAGAATTAAATACACCGGTTTTCGTATGGGCTCTTATAAGCAAAAAAATGCCCGGCAGCATTTTGCTACCAGGCGTGCAACTGGAATATTGCATGAATCTCTACTGAAATGTCTCATTTCTTACCTATAACCGGGGTGCCGGCAAGAGGTAAAACGAGTACTTGTTCAAAATATTATCCAGGTTCATCAATAACCTGTATGAACAATCGATTTCATTACTTTTGTTTCCAGGATTTTCTTTGTTCCCATAATATGTGACCAAACCCGTATACCATGTTAATAACTCATAACCTGCACCTGTTAAGAATTTTAAGGTATACGTGGAAAGTAGATCTGGTGATGATTGTTACCTGTGCAGCTACCTATTTAATTCGTGAATACATCCTGCTTTCTTCTATTCAAATACCTGCTACGCTGGTTACTCTGCTAGGTACCGCCATTGCCTTTTTTATAGGTTTTAATAATAACCAGGCATACGACAGGTGGTGGGAGGCGCGGATAATTTGGGGAGCGCTGGTGAATGACAGCCGGACATGGGCCCGCAACATACTGGTGCATACCACTGAGGGCAAATCAGACAGCAATGTACTGCTTGAAACAAAAAAGCGTATGATATTCAGGCATATCAGCTTTGTGTATTCACTAAAAGATAAGTTAAGGGAATCTAACAGCCTCTATTATGAGAAATACCTGGAAGACAGCGAAAAAATTATATTAAAAAAGGAAACCAATATTTCCAATGCGTTGCTGACACTTCATTCCATCGACCTGCAAATGTTGTCAGATAATCAATCCATCGATGGTTTTCGCTTTTTGCAGTTGAACCAGTTGATTACAAATTTCACCGATCAACTTGGCAAATCAGAACGAATCAAGAATACCGTTTTTCCTACCAACTATATTTATTTTACCAGGTTATTCATATGGGCTTTGGTAATATTCACTACCTTAATCCTGTCGGACCTGGTTGGAGGCTGGTCAATATTTATTGGCTGGATCGTGGGATTTATTTTTCATGTTGCACACCAAAATGGTATGAGTTTAATGGAACCTTTCGATGAAATTCCTTATGGGATACCGCTAAACCAGATGTCAAGAACCATCGAGATCAACCTCTTGGAAATGCTGGGAGAAACTGAAATACCAAAATCAGTGCAGCCGGTAAATAATGAATATATTATGTAACTATTCTTCCAATTTGTTTTGAGGATGAAACGTAGAATAATGGCAAAATTAATAACTAAATGAATTGTAATCCAACAAAACTATAATTATGATTGTAGCATCTAACCAGGGAAGTGTAACCGGTTCACCTGCAGGCAGTGCAGGAAAAGCATCTGGGTATGTGGTCAGGATTTCGCTGATAGCCGCTTTAGGCGGCTTCCTGTTTGGGTTTGAAACAGCCGTGATTTCAGGTGCTGAAAAAACCATTCAACAATTGTGGAGCCTGAGTTCAGGATGGCAGGGTTTTACGGTTGCCTCCAGTTTGATCGGAACGGTAATCGGTTCTCTTATCACAGGTATCCCCGCTCAGCGTTACGGGCGAAAAAAATTACTAACGGTTATTGCCATTCTTTATTTACTCTCCGCAATTGGATGTGCACTCACACCTGTCTGGGTGTTGTTTATCATTTTCCGATTTATTGGAGGGCTGGCGGTAGGTGCATCTTCCGTTGTTGGTCCGATGTATATCTCTGAAATCTCTCCACCACATATCCGCGGCAGGTTGGCCGCTTCTTTTCAATTGATGATAGTTGCCGGAATTTTCATCGCTTACGTGACGAATTTTTTATTTATCAACCTGGGTGAAGACTCCTGGAGATGGATGCTTGGAATTATGGTAGTTCCTTCGGCCCTGTTTGCCATTTTACTTCGCACCATCCCTGAAAGTCCGCGCTGGCTGGTCTTGAACAATCGCGATGAGGAAGCAAAGGCGATTTTTGCCAGGACAGGTGAGTTGAATGCCCTGGATGTTATCCGTGAAGAACATCAACTTTCCAAACATGGAATCAAGGAAAGCCTGTTCAACGGAAAATACAACAAGCCCATTTTATATGCGGTGCTGTTAGCCATGTTTAACCAACTATCCGGCATCAATGCGATACTCTACTATGCACCACGCATTTTTGAAATGGCAGGATTTGACAAGGCCGACTCTTACCTGCAACCGGTTTATATTGGAGGGGCCAATCTTTTATTCACCCTGCTGGCCATGACTGTCATTGATAAATTTGGAAGAAAAACCCTCCTGTTGATCGGCTGTGTTGGCTTAATTGTTTTTCTGGGCTTAACAGCAAATGCCTTCAGCGGCGGCGGTTCTCCCGGTAAAAATGTTTTGTTTTACCTGCTGGGTTATATCGCCTTCTTCGCATTTTCACAGGGAGCGGTCATCTGGGTTTTTATTTCAGAAATTTTTCCAAATTCTGTTCGTTCCCAAGGGGGTTCCCTGGGCAGTTTCACCCATTGGATAATGGCGGCTATTATATCTTGGACTTTCCCAATAATAGTGGAGGGCAGCCCCAACGGAGGTTTTTATTCATTTGTTTTCTACACCGTTATGATGGTGATTGCACTTATATTTATCTGGAGAGTAATGCCGGAAACAAAAGGACGCTCGCTGGAGCAGATTCAGAAAGAGCTGGGCATTACGTAGCTGTCAGCTTTCAGCTTTTGCCTTTTTGAGGCAGGTATTCATCTTGCTACTACTTCAATACTGCAAAGACGATTACAGGTTATTAAAACCAGTCCTGGATATTGATTTCGGCATACATCTTATAGCACTTCTTAAAACTAAACACACTTGTTCTACCACATTCAATCATTGATTAATCCCATTGTAATGGATGAGCCAGACCCGGCAGCGGCAAACGCACTCCAGGAAGGTCTCGGCGGCCAGTTTGGCGAAATGCGTACGATGATGCAGTACCTTTTCCAAAGCTTTAATTTCCGGGGAGATGCGCTCGCCTACCGGGATTTGATCCAGGGAGTAGGTATTGAGGAAATCAGCCATGTTGAGCTTATTTCAAAGACGATCGCACAACTGCTCGACGGGTCGCCCCGGTACCAGGGTCAGAAATTCGATGTGCCCGGTGCCGGGGGTAAAGCACCGATGGACATGGCCAAATTGCAGAAGAACCCGCATCATTACATCGTGGGTGCCCAGGGTGCTCTGCCTGTTGACGCTGCAGGCAATCCCTGGAGCGGTTCTTATGTTCATAATCACGGCAATCTCGTGTTAGACTTGATGGACAACCTGGTGCTAGAAGCAACTGGAAGGCTTCAGAAATGTAGAATCTACCAGATGTCTGAAAATAAGACTTTACGCGCTACCGTCGCATTTTTAATTGTTAGAGACGAGGCTCACCAGGCCGCCTTTGCAAAAGCACTCGAAACGCTTGGTATAGATTGGGGGAAGGCTTTACCAATTCCGAAATTTGATTCATCACAATTCCCGGAAGTGAAAGTGCTTC
>JBBJOD010000406.1:0-5019 GCA_037721715.1 Chitinophagaceae bacterium
GGTCGGTTCGATGATCATATTGATGTCATGTAATAAGAATTTTATTGAGATAGCTCCTGAATCAACGGTATCTGTTGATGTACTCTATAAGACCGACAGGGATTTTCAGGATGCCGTTAATGGTTGCTATAACGTGCTGCAGATTCAGTATCAGAATTTTTGGGTTTTCGGCGATTTGCCAGCTGATGATGTTTCGGAAGATATACCGAATCATTTTGATCATGTATCATTTGATCAATTTACAGTAAACGATCGTCAGCCAATACTAGCCAGTACCTGGAGGAATTATTATAATGTAATTAACCGCGCTAATGCAATCCTTACAAATATCAACAAACCCGATGCGTCTGCTGTTAAAAACAAAGATCGTTATATAGGAGAAGCAAAATTTTTGCGGGCTCTTTCCTATTTTGATATGATTAGAATATTTGGAGATGTGCCCATGATTACTACCAATCTAACCATTGAAGAATCCTATAAAATGGGTCGGGAAAAAGCAGATAAAATTTATGACGAGGTAATTATTAAAGACTTACTGGATGCAGATGGAAAGCTGCCTGCAAAATATACCGGTACGGATGTTGGAAGAGCAACAAAAGGCGCAGCAAAGTCTATCTTAGGTAAAGTGTATTTAACCCGGAAGGATTTTGTAAAGGCAGAGGCTAAGTTAAACGAGGTGACTATAATGGGATATTCACTGTTGCCTAACTTTGCCAACCTGTGGAATTATACTGTAGATGAACATCACGCCGAATATATATTTGATATAGAATATGAAGAGGGAATAGGAGAGGGGAGTAATTTCACACATACTTTTGTTCCTGCATGGACAGCACTCACTAACTTATATGGAATCAGGGGTGGAACACCAGCAAGCGACGGAGCTCCTACAACGGGTTTGTTTGCTGCCTTTGATCCCAGGGATGCAAGAAGAAGTATTTCCGTACTTTATGGTATCAACGTGAATGGTGTTTTTACTCCTATACCCACCAATTCAATTCAGGCCTCTAAATCGTTTTCCACAAAATATGTTACTTCAGTAGCATCTACCAATGACAGCAAGGCAAACTGGAAAGTAATACGATATGCGGATGTGTTATTGATGCTGGCTGAAGCAATGAATGAAAACGGTAAAACAAATGAAGCGTTAACTCATTTAAACCTGGTGCGTTCAAGAGCAGGTTTGCAGGCCTATACGGGGTTAACACAATCTGATGCCCGCGAGAAAATATATCTTGAACGTAGATTTGAACTTTTTTTAGAGGGCCAGCGATGGTTTGATCTCGTAAGAACCGGCCGTGCTCACACCACCCTTCAATCTCTCGGCATGAAAGATTACATGACAGTGTCCCCGATTCCTTTGGCTCAAATACAAATAATAAATAATAAAGCTATATTTCCTCAAAATGCGGGTTATTAATTAAAATTCCAAGAGCAGGAATACATCAATTCTATTTTATAACATTCATGAAGAAAACTATCTTAAAATGAATAACAATAAGCAATCAAAAAAAACGCTTGTAACCGACCATCAAAAATCGCGTCGTGCTTTTATTAAAAATGGCGCCGCACTAACGGCTTTTGCTGCTGCAGGTTCTGTGGCAGGTATTTCTCCGCTTAGCACGTTTGCCACTAAACAGCCTCCCAAAGAAATGATGCACGGCATCCAGATTGGTGCTGTGTCGTTTGTTGATGAGGGTGTTGAAAAGGTATTGGACATTATGCAAAAAAGGGGGTCATTGAACACGCTTTTCCTTACTACTTTCACTCACGGACGAGGGCTGGCAGGGAGGCAAATACCCGGGCAACCGTTTCCTGATCATGGGTCCCAGGAGTCCGACGAAAAGACTTTTCACGGCGGTAATTACGCCACTCCTCACCCCGAGTACTATAAAAATACCATCTTAAAAGAAACCCGTGCACCTGAGCATGGGAAGTTTGATCTCCTGGCTTCAGTGCTGCCCGCTGCTAAAAAACGCGGTATGAAGGTGTTTGCTTCAGTAGAAGATCAATGGCGCTCTGATGTGCCTGGCGTAAAAGAATGCACTGAAGTTGACGTGTTGGGAAGAAGGACTAACACCTTGTGTCTCTTCCATCCTGACGTCCAGGCTTTTTGGACTGCGCTGGTTACAGATATCTGCAAGTCGTATCCTGTTGATGGTATATTATTTTTTAACGAACGTAACGGGCCACTCTTAAATGCACTGGGAGCAAGCCATTTTCAAACTATTGATTCATCAAGGGCTACCTGCTTTTGCGAACATCATCAGCGTGCTGCGAAAGAGCGCGGAATAAATTTTGAACGTGCAAAACAGGGTTATCTAAAACTCGATAAGTTTGTACAGGCTTCGGTAAAAGGGCAGCGTCCAAGCGATGGCTACTACGTTGAGTTTAACCGACTGCTTCTTGAATACCCGGAAATTATCGCATGGGACAAGCTTTTTGATCTTGGCAAGCATCAGGTGCTCGAAAAGGTATACAATACTGTTAAAGGCGTCAACAAAAACCTGCAGGTAGGTTTTCATATAGAACATGTTAATTCGTTCAATCCCTTTTACAGGGCTACCCGCAGCTATGAGGAGCTTGCCCAGAAAGCAGACTTCCTGAAGGTGGTAGCCTATAATATTTGCGGTGGTGAACGTTACGCAAACTTCATTAATAATATCGGCTCCACTATTTTTCGCGATGTGCCAAAAGAAGAATTGATGCGCTTTAATAACCATCTTCTTAATTATGGCAATGAAGCCTCGCTCGACCAACTACCTACTGCCGGTCTTTCTCCTGATTATGTCTTTAGGGAAACACAACGTGCCTTGGAAGGGGTAAAAGGGAAATGCCTTATCCTGCCCGGTATCGACATCGGCATTCCAACTAAAGCCACCAGCCGCAAAGGTTCACCGGAGGATGCTTACTTGTCTACAACTGCCGCTTATAAGGGTGGTGCACATGGAGTTATTTTGTCACGCAAATATTCTGAAATGAACTTAGCAGACATTGATGCCGCCG
The DNA here is from genome assembly GCA_037721715.1 of Chitinophagaceae bacterium. Classification (GTDB taxonomy): domain Bacteria; phylum Bacteroidota; class Bacteroidia; order Chitinophagales; family Chitinophagaceae; genus JADCRZ01. The sequence continues at coordinate 3,007 of JBBJOD010000406.1, forward strand.
GTAAGGCAATTAGGGAAGCGATAAAAAATAATGCTTAGTGTTAAGTGGAGGAAGAATGTTGTCGGCTACTAACAACAGAAATAATAAAATGTAAGAATTAATAACATGAATAAAACGATCGGTATTCAGGTTGGCCCTGACTCTTTCGTGGATGAAGGTACTGATAAGGTACTTGACATACTGAAAGAACGGGGGTCAATAAACACGATTTATTTAAGCACCTTCACCTACGATAGGGGAATTACCGGACGACAGATACCCGGTAAAACATTTCCGGATCATGGCTCTCAGGAATCTGATGAAAAATATTTTCATGGCGGAAACTATGCCACCCCACATGCGCAATTCTATAAAAACACTGCGATTAAAGGTGAAAAAATGCGGGCACCAGATTTTGATAAACTTGATATTCTTACAGACGTTTTGCCTAAAGCAAAAAAGCGGGGAATGAAAGTAATCTGTTCTGTGCAGGATGGTTTCAATTATCCTGTTGACGTGCCATTTGTGAAAGAAATGGCTGAAGTTAACCTGCAAGGCGGTAAAAGTGGTGCTATGTGTTTCTTTCAACCGGATGTTAAAGAGTTCTGGAAAGCAGTGGCCATTGATCTGTGTTCTTCCTATGATATTGACGGCATATTGCTTTTTAATGAACGCAATGGTCCCTTATTAAATGCTATTGGGGTCAGCCATTCTCAGCGTATCGACTCCGCGAAGGTTACCTGTTTCTGTGAACATCATCAACGGGCAGCGGAACAACACGGAATTGATTTTAAACGGGCTAAAGAGGGTTATCTTAAACTTAACGGGTATGTTCAGCGTTCTTTGGACGGCAAAAGACCTAGTGATGGATATTATGTTGAATTTGCCCGGTTGCTGCAGGAGTTCCCGGAGATAATGGCATATAACCAGTTGTTTGATACAGGCAAACACCAGATATTAAAGGAAGTGTATAACGGGGTTAAGGCTGTGCGAAAAAATCTTCAGGTTGGCTTTCATATAGAGCATACAAATTCTTTCAACCCTTTATACCGTGCATCCCGCAGCTATGAGGAACTGGCTACGATGGCAGATTTTTTGAAAGTAGTGGTATATAATAACTGTGGCGGGGAACGCTATAGAAATTTTATACGAAATATCTGCTCCACTGTTTTTAAGGATGTTCCACCATCAGAACTGATGCTGATAAACAATCACGTGTTAAACTATGCCGGGGAAGCGCCAATTGATGAATTGCCTCTGGCAGGTTTATCGCCGGATTATGTAATTCGTGAAACGCAAAGAGCAATGGCGGGAGTGAAGGGCAAAAGCCGGATTCTACCGGGAATTGATGTTAACATTCCAACGGGCGACAATAGCCGCAAGGCATCCCCCGAAGATACTTACGCTGCTACATTTGCTGCTTTTAAAGGTGGGGCAGATGGTGTAATTCTTTCGCGCAAATACTCGGAGATGTGGATGGCGAACCTTGATGCAGCAGGAAGGGCAGTGCGTGATGCTGCCAAACTTTAACCACGTTCTACCAATTTATAGTAGATTTGAAAGAGAAAAATTGTATTAAACAAGTATTACAAAGTGAACTACCATGCCGAAAATAAATAATATAAAGACCTTCGCTTCTACTGGTTTATTGATTGCCTTACTATTCAATTACATTACGGGTTTTACCCAGGTGATATCCGGGACTTTTGCCATTAAAAATATTCAAACGGATATGGTTTTAAGGATAGAAGAAGCGAACCGAAACAATGGGACCGCACTGGTGGCTTATAACCCCGTTAATTGGAAATGCGTTACTTGGGAATTCAATCATGTCGAAAATAATACATACCAATTGAAAAACCTCTACACAGGAAAAACATTTCAGCCTGTGGAAGCTGTGTCTTCTATTTACCTAGAGCAACAGCCCTTGCTAGTTTCTAAAAAGAGCCAACTATACGAATTTATTTCAGTTGCAGATAACCAATACTTGATCCGATTAAAGGATACTGACCAGTATTTAGCTCCGTCAGATAC
>JBBJOD010000407.1:0-5015 GCA_037721715.1 Chitinophagaceae bacterium
CCGGGTCTCTACCTTTTCCCAATACCTTTTTTCCTGCTTTTGGTAATAATAACACCACCTCTCCTTTTTCCGTCCAGGCAAATAATGGTTGATTGTTGATTAATGCAAGAGTGGATCCACGGCCTTCACCTAATTCCACCTCTGGTTTGCCGGGTTCGGCACTATAAATTTTTGCCTGCCTGCGCCAGGTGGTCTGAACCTTGTTTTCACCAGTTACTGCAATGCCGCCGCCATCCATAGGGCATCCATTCAAGGGCCAGGAACCTTCACCTAATTTTTCCGCGCGTCCGAAAGTAGTACCTCCATCTGCAGACCGGATGAGATACATATCACGCTTGCCGTTTAGCCAGTTGCGGAACATTACATAAACAGTGTTGTCTTTGATCACTATTGAAGGTTTGCAACATTCGCACACTGTTTCATCGGGCGAAGCATAAATCATTTTATTTTTTGACCATGTTTTTCCGCCGTCCGATGAACCTGAACCAAAAATCTTGTTGTGTTTGTCCCGCAGATCCAGCCAAACTGCATAAAGCTTTTTACCTTCACCACTTAAGGCCATTAAACCTTCTTTAGCAGTGGTGTCCAGGTCATTCACCCTTGTGGGTGCAGACCATTTCCCGGAGGCATCTTTCAGGTAAGAAAATATATCACCGGATTTATTGCAGGCCATTATTGTTACCCCGTTTTCAGTATAGGCAACCTGGGGACCACGCGAACCTGAGGCTGCGAGTCCGGGCAGGAGAGTAACCAGTGAAGGACTCGAAAACACTTCTCCCTGATTTTTGAACGACGCGGTAAGGATGCTGTCGCCTTTTCCCCAAACAAGGTGGGTATTGCTTACTCCTTCATTAACAAGCGCAGGCATCTGGCCTTGTGCAATTACAGTAGATTCGTTTGCAGGTGTAGGGCTCTTAAATCCAGCGACTAACAACACAAGGACCAGTGAAGTAACATAAATGGTTATGCGCATTTCTGAATTTTTTAATTTTATTGGATAATATCTCTTTTATGCAGCAACCAAGACTTTGTTTGGGTAGCTTCGATTGCTTTATTTTGATGTAAAGTACCTGAATTTTGTGAATGCCTTTAGTAGGTTAGGGTAATACCTGCTCCCAATCCCATGTCACTATCATAGTGCGAACTCACCGAAAACCATTTATTGAAAATATACCGCAAGCCGCCCATGTATTCCTTATCAGTATTCGCCATCAGATTAGCCCTCAGCCTGGAAGTTACAGGGATGTCTTCCCTGGTAAGTTGCGCCCTTAATTTTCCTTTACTGTCAACTCTTGCTTCAGCTATTACGAGCATTGGTAATGTGTATTGGAAGCCTGCCACCAATGCCTTTCGGTTTCTTTGATTGCTTTGCTGCCCAAAAAGATTTTTTTCTGCTTCTCCTTCATGCTCTTTGTTATAGTGATAGTCGAATCCCACAAAGGGCATAAACCATTGCATCCTGCCGATAAAACGGCCAAAATAGGTTTCGCTTTCTATGCCGTGCTGTGTTTGAAGACCAATGCGCCATTCTGTAGATAACCGGTTGCGCGTGTTTGCGTACATAAATTCACCGTCGCTGCCGTTTGATTCCAGCGCTATATTTCCCATAGCGTGGTATTTTCTGCCGTTGTCTTTATAAAGCACGCGCCTGGCTGCGGCAGGATCAGGAAGATCAGGATTTGGAGGCGAATTTTCGTAACGGAACACATTACCCATGCCACTCATCATGTGGTATAAGATGTGGCAATGGAAAAACCAGTCGCCTCCGGGTTCGGTAGCAGCAAATTCAATGGTATCCCTTTCCATCGGCATGATATCAATGATGTTTTTCATGGGGGCGTATTCCCCATGGCCGTTGAGTACCCTGAAGTCATGGCCGTGGAGGTGCATGGGATGGCGCATCATGCTGTTGTTATACATGATGATCCTGAGGTTTTCACCTTTTTTGATCAGTATCCGGTCACTTTCAGCAACGGTTTTATTGTCTATTGTCCATACATAACGGTTCATGTTACCGGTAAGCTCGAAGTTTAACACACGCATTGGCCCGGCAGGCAACGTGGTTTTTTTCGGATCACGCAACATACCGTAGTTTAACGATTGTATATCGGGCATTTCATTATCAGACATATCGGTCATGCTGTGTTGGCCGTTTGTTGTTTGCATCTGATGCTCTCCTGGCGGCTTTTCTTTCAATGGCGATTCTGCACCCGTGATTTCAGGATACATGACTGTATTCATATCCATCACCTGGTTCTGCATTTTCATGCCTGCCATTTCTATCATGTTCCCCTGCATATCCATCATGTCGTTCATCATCTTCATGCCTGCAAAATACTTTGGCCTGTCCATTCTTGGAGCAGCTACTTTTTCACCACTGCCGAGCCATAAGGAAGCGAACTTGGTGCGGTCTTCCGGCGTTACTAAAAACTCGTAACTTTTATTATCAGGGATAGTTACCACCACATCGTAGGTCTCCGAAACGGCGATGATCAGCCTGTCTACCTCTACTGGTTCCACATCGTTGCCATCGGTAGCCACAACGGTAATTTTACCACCGGCATATCTTAGCCAAAAATAATCCGATGCGCCTGCATTGGCAATGCGCAACCTCACTTTATCACCTGCCTTGAATTGTGGCTGTTCATTTTGATTTTTTCCGTTCAATAAAAAATTATCGTAAAAAATATCCGTCAGGTCCATGGCGTTCATCCGCTTCCACTCATTGGTAACTTTTGTTTTGAAATGACCCTTCTTTATAGCTTCGGCATAACTTTGAGCCGCCCCTTTTTGTATGGCAAACCAGTCGGTGGCACTATGCAACCGGCGGTCAACTTGATGAGGTTTCATGTTTGTCCACTCACTAATTACCAATGGCAGCGTGGGTATATCCCATTCCGCTCTTTTGTTCATGATAAAAGCTCCATACATCCCAATCTGCTCTTGCAACCCGCTGTGGCTGTGATACCAGTGTGTGCCATGTTGTGTAATCGGGAACTTGTAGAGATAAGTGGCTCCTGGCTTTATGGGCATTTGTGTAAGACCGGGAACACCGTCATACCGGTTAGGTAAAAACAAGCCATGCCAGTGCAGCGATGTCTCTTCTTTTAACTTATTATGCACCCAAATTTCAGCGGTGTCACCTTCGGTAAATGTCAGGGTAGGCATTGGAATCTGGCCGTTCACTGCAATGGCGCGCTTCATTTTCCCGCCGAAAGTTACCATCGTATCCGCAATGTATAAATGGTAGACAACGGTTCGGGGCGGTAATGCCGCTTTTACCGTTTTTATAGGCCCCAGGTTTGCCTTGGCCTTTTGGATATTTGCCATGTTCTCTGTTTGGCCTGCACCCATATCCATGTCTTCCATGTTATGGTCATTTTGCATGGCAACTTTCTCTTTTAATAACTGCATACCGCATTTGGGGCAGTTGCCAGGTTTGTCGGCATGTATTTCAGGATGCATCGGGCAGGTATAGCTCGCATGTTGATTGTTTTCTCCGTGTTTACCCGGGTCGGTACTATCGGTTTTATGCATATCCATTTCTTTCCCCTCATGCTTTTCGGGTGTTGCAGCCTTCGGTTTTTCCTTCTCCAGCTTCATGCCGCATTTGGCGCAGTTACCCGGCTTTGCAGCATGAATTTCAGGATGCATCTCGCAAGTATACGTTGGTGAAAGCGCCTGTTGATTCGACTTGCTTTTGATCTGCATACCTTCCCTGTCAGCGCTCTTATTTGACGTGTCTTTCATGGGCATCTGCCTTTGGTCGCGTTTCTTAACTGCAGGTTTGGCAACGGCTTTAGCTGTTACCCTGATCAACTTCATGCCGCATTTGGGGCAGTTACCAGCCTTATCTAACCTTAGTTCAGGATGCATAGAACAGGTATATACAACTTTCTGTGTTTGCGCAGGTATCACTGAATAAAGAGTCATCAGAAAGGCTATCAGAATTATTTGTTTCATTAGTTTATGCTTTACTACCGGCAACATTTCTTCTTTCTAATAAATAGATTTTTAAAAATCTTCACGAATGCTTTGCCAATAAATTCAACTATGGTTTTATTTTTTTTCAAGATTATCTCTAACACTTGTTACCCATTCAATGATAATTGCTTTGGTTTCTTTTGAAAGCCTCGCATCAGCATGAACTGACGTGTAAGATGATAATGGCATTGACCCATCTCTTATACTATTACCAATCGCCTTCAACTTGCTTAACTGACGCCTGCGAGAGTAGTTGCCAAACTCATTAAAATTAAGCTCGGCTTTACCCTCTCTGATGTGGTTTGCTAATAGCCATCCTATCGGTTGAATATTAGTGTACCAGGGGTAGTATGTATTGTTGCTGTGGCAGTCGTAACAAGACGCTTTTAAGATCCTTTGCACCTCTACCGCTACGTTAAACTGTTTTGATATGTCCGCTATAGGAGCCTGCCCGCTATTATTACGGGCAGGCCTGATAAATTGGATGATAATAATTAAAAGCAGCAGCGCTCCAAACATTGCTTTTAATCGGCTCATCATTTCATTTCTTCCTTTACAGAACCGCAAGTGCGCATTTTCTTACCCATGTAAGGATTTTTTATTTCTTTTGTTTCACTCAGCCAGTTTGCACCTTTACCGTCATTATACATCGGGCAATGATCTTTATATAAAGTTTGCTCGCTGCCAATTGCCTTTACCAGATCGTACATGCCTGCACTCAGCATATCAAAATGTTCACGCTGATGTGCAATCTTATCTTCATTGGTGCTAATGTGTTCACCATGCTCTTGCATATCTTCTTTTACGTCATCGTACAATTTCCTCTGGTCGGCATTCAATGCTGCGTTATTCATCTGTTGTACTGCCTCAGAAACTGCTTTACCTGCGATCGCTGCCTCTTTTGCATTGTCATTAGCCAACGCATTCTTCAATTGAAGATAGCTTGCTACAACTTCGTTCGTATTCGGAGCATTTTTTGGTTCCGTACCGGCCAACGGCGGATCTTTCTGAACGGTGTCGCTATTCTTTCC